>NZ_JBICYZ010000006.1:0-258924 GCF_043201465.1 Kitasatospora sp. NPDC048298 | reverse complement strand
GACCGCACGCGGGCCCCCCCCCCCCGGCCCCCCCCCCCCCCCGGGCCCCCCCCCCGCGCCCCCCCCCCCCCCCCCCCCCCCCCCGCGCACCCCCCCCCCCCCCCCCCCCCCCCCCCCGGCCCGCCCCGGCCCCCCCCCCCCCCCCCGGCCCCCCGGGGCTCAGAACTCGGTCGGCGTCCAAGCCTGGACCGGGGTGCGCAGCAGCAGGTCGACGGCGGCCGCCGCGCCCGGGCGCAGCTCGGTGACCAGGGCGGCCGCGGCCAGCCCGGACGCGGTCTGCCCGCCCAGGTAGAGCGAGCCCAACTCCGAGGCACCGAGCGCCAGATCGGCGTCGTCCGCGCTCCTGGCGCAGCGACCGGTGCCGTCCTCGGCCACCTCCAGGGCCCAACGCCCCGACGCGTAGCCGAGCTTGTCGTCGACCTCCAGCACCACCCGGCCGGAGGTGTTGTACGTCCGGGCGCCGAACGCGGCCTCGACGTCCAGCACCCGCAGCCACACCTCGTCGCCGTTGCCCTCGTACGGGGTGGCCGCCCGCGGCTCCTGGAGCAGCAGCGGCAGCGGGTCGTCCGGGCCGAGCCTGGACACCGTGACCCGGCCCACCCAGTCGACGGACAGCACGAAACGCCACAGCTCGACCGCGGTGGGCAGGTCCAGCGCGATGAACTCGCCCACCTCGAGCGTGCTGTCGGGGTAGGCGCCGTCCCACTTGCTCTCGATCCGGTAGAGCACCAGGCCGGTGACCGTCCCGTCGGCGTCCCGGTGGACGGCGGCGAACGGCTCCTTGAAGTCGACACCCGGCGTCCGGAGCTCGCCGGTGGTGCGCAGCCACCACAGCTCGTCGCGCTCGATCGCGCCCGGCTGGGTGCGCCGCCAGCGCTCGTACAGGTCCGCGCCCAGCTCGCGCAGCTCCGTCATGCCCACGAAGTCGATCCGGCCGCCGGGGACCCCCGGCAGGCCGTCGCGCAGGCCCCGGGTGCGGCGCAGGTTGACGTGCAGGCCCGCGCCCCACGTCGCCGGGCCGAAGCCGAACCGGCCGTAGATGTTGTACTCGGCGGCCATCAGGACGGCGACCGCCCTGCCGCGCTCGGCGGCGGCCGCGAGGTCCCGGCGCATCATCGCGCTGAGCAGGCCGCGGCGGCGGTGGGTGGCACTCACCGTGACGTTGGTGATGGCGTCGGCCTGGACGACGGCCCCACCGGGGACGGTCAGTTCGGTGTCGAAGCTGCGGAAGGTGGCGATCTGGCGGTCGCCGTCGAAACCGGCCAACAGCCGGCCCGGCTGCCACTGCCGGCGGCGGATGTCCGTCGCCGGGGGCAGGTGCGGGCGCAGGAACCCGAAGGCGAGCGCCTTGTCCCAGTCCTCCACCTCGTCCTGCGAGACGGCTCGGACCAGGATCCCGTTCACGGTGTCGACGGCCGCGTGATCGATGCTGTTGCCCATGCGGGCCACCGTACGGCGGCCCTCCCGGGGCGGCATCCGAATTAATCCGTGCCCGATCCCAGGTGCTCACCCGGCACCACCACCCAGTGGTTGGTGCGCAGGACGCGGTCCGCGAAGTCCAGGTCCCGTTCGCCGAGCAGCCGGAAGCCGAGCGCCCGGCAGATCCCGTTGGACGGCCCGTTGCCCGCCCCCGGGTTGGCGTGCACCTCGCCCCAGCGGCCGTCCTCGGCGGCGGCGTCCAGCACCTGGCGCACGGCCGCCTTGGCGAGGCCGCGGCCCTGGTACCCGGGCAGCACCATCCAGCCGATCTCGGAGACCGTCACGCCGTCCTCCTGGTCCGACCAGAGCGTGACCGTGCCCACCGCCTCGTCGTCCGCGGCGCCGTCGGGCACGATCATCCTGATCCAGGAGGCGTCCGCGGCCACCAGGGAGAGGTCCTTGCGCAGCCGCGCCTCCACCCGATCCCGGGGCAGCGGGCCGCCCAGTTCGGCCATCATCACCGGGTCGCAGCGCATCCGGACGTACGCCTCGACGTCCCCCGCCCGAACATCCCGCAACCGCATGACGCCTCCTCAGTGCCGGTCCGAGCGGCCACGCTAGCGCGGCCCACCGACAGTGGCGTCCGGACGGCCCGGGCTGGCATCCTCGTGCCGGTTCAGGCACAGACGATCCGCATCCCGGGGGAATCCATGGAGGACGAGTACTTCCGCAAGCTGAAGGAGTACGAGGGCCGGTCGTCGACCGCGAAGCTCGTCGGCGCGCCGGCCGTCGCCGGCTGGCTCTGGGCGCTCTGGCTGGTCTTCGTCCCCGGCAACGGGCTCTGCGGCTCGCCGGCCTTCTACGAGCCGACCGGCTTCCACATGCAGGAGGCCTGCGACTCCGAGATGATCGGCCGGATCGGCGGCGCGGTCGCCGTCCTGCTGGTGTCGCTCCCGCTCGCCGCCGCCTGGGGCTGGGCCGTCCTGCGGCTGCGCGACAGCCGCAAGGAGCTGGCCGCCGCCCTGAACGACCGCTGACCGTCCCGCGCCGCCGCGGCACCCGACGCCGCGGGGCCCGGCGGCGCCCCGCCGACGCGAGTTCGAAGACAGGCGCTACGGCCTGGCGTAGAAGTTCGGGGTGCCCATGATCCAGAGGCTGGCCTGCTTGATCGGCATGCCGACCCGCGGGGCCTCGATCATCTGGTCGTCGCCGATGTAGAGCCCGACGTGGTGGATGTCGGCGGCGCGCCCGGTGTCGGTCCAGAAGACCAGGTCGCCGGGGCGCAGTTGGCGGTAGCCGATCGGGGTGCTCTGGGCGTACTGGTCGGCGGCGAAGTGGTTGAGCTGCCGGCCGCCCTCGCGCCAGGCCATCATCGTCAGCCCGGAGCAGTCGTAGCCGCCCGGGCCCTCACCGCCCCAGACGTAGGGCAGGCCGATCTTGGACCTGGCGAAGGCGACGGCGGCGGCCGCGCGCTCGGCAGACCACGGACGGGAGGGCGGCGGCACCTGGGCCCTGGTGCCGGCCGGGGCGGCCTCCGCCTCCCGGGCGGCCTGCTCGGCGGCGGCCCGGGAGGCGGCCTCGGCCTCGCGGGCGGCGATCTCCTCCAGGGCCTCGCGGCGTTGGCGCTCCAGCTCGACGGTGGTGTCCCGGGCGGCGGCCAGCTCGACGAGCAGCTGCTCGCGGCGCTGCGCCGCGGCCGTCACCTCGGCCTGCTGGGCCACCAGCCGCTGTTCCGCCCGGACCTTGGCCGCGCCGACCTCCGCGGCGGCCCGCCCGGCGGCCTCGGTGGCGGCCCGGGCGGCGGCGGACGCGCTGCGGGCGGCGGCGGCCGTGGAGGTGGCGGCGTCCAGGATCTGTCGGGTGCGTTCGCTGACCTGGCCGATCGCGGCGGCGCGGTCGCCCGCCTCGCGCGGACCGTGGGAGCCGAGCAGCGCGTTGAGCGCGGAGAGTTCGGCGCCCGCGCCCTGCCGGTAGGTCTCGGCCGCGAGCCGGGCCGCGTCATCGGCGGCGGCCGCCCGCTCGGTCTCGGCGGTGGCGGCGCGCCGCGCGGCGGCCGCCTCCTCGGCGCGGGCCCGGGCGAGCGCGAGCTGGGCGCCGTTGTAGGCCTCGACGGCCTGCTCGGCGGCGCGCCCGGCCCGGTCCAGCTCGGCCCGGGCGGCGGTGAGCGCGGCCTCCAGGGCGGCGGCCGAGGAGGCCTTGCCCTCGGCCTCGGCCCGGGCCCGGTCGATCTCCTCGGTGCTCGGGTACGGGTCCTCGTCCGCGGCCCGGCCGACCGTCGGCGCGGGGGCCGCGGGGACCGCGGGGGCGGCCTGGGCGGCGGGGAGCAGCCCGAGCAGGGCGGTGAGGGACAACAGGAGGGCCGGCAGGATCCTGCGCGCCACGCGGCATCCCTTCTGACGGGTCCGGAGGGGACGGCGTCGGACGGTGCACGGCCCGCGGGCGGACGGCGGCCGGGGCGGCGGGAGGTCCGATGAATCGTCCCATCACGTGACAGAACGGTCACATGACGCTCATGTTCTCAATTCCGGCGGCCTTCACACCTGGAAAATGCTCGGCTGGTCGGGTGACTATCAGATGATCTGACCAACCTCGGCATTGGCTGAGCGAACAGGCCGAGCGCGACAACCGAGCGAACAGCCGAGCACGCCGGGCCGTCGCACCGGCACGCCGGCGCGCGCGGAACGCCGCGGGCTACCTGCCGATCCGTCGGGTGTGCTTCCGCAGCCGGGGCTGCCGCTCGGGCCGGCTCTCCGGCCCGGTCGGCGCGACGACGAAGGCCCGGCTGCGCCCGGCCCGGACGGTACGGCGGCGCTGCTGCGCCTGGCGGGAGCGGGCCGGACCGGCCTCGGCCACCCCGGGCGCCGGGTCCGCCGCACCCGGGCGCCGGTCCCCCGCCCCCGCCGCGGCCGCCGAGCGGCGGTCGGCCAGCCGGGCCTGTCGGCGGGCCAGCGCCCGGGCGGCGTGCGCGTCGAGGTGGGCGGTGGCCCGGGCGGCCATCCGCTCGGCCACCCGGTGCGCGGCCGGGTGGTTGGCCGGCACCTTGTCGGGAGCCCCGGCGATCAGGTCGAAGAGCCAGGTGCGGGCCAGGTCCGCGCGCCGGTGCAGCAGGCGCTCGCGCCGGAGCGCACGCGCCCGTCGGCGGGGGCGCGTGGCGTACCGCCAGCGGGCCCACGGGCTGCTCGGGCGGGCCAGCCGGATCGCCCCAATCCAGGACAGACCGGGGACCATGATCCCGAGCAGGCCGGTCCACACCTTCCCCTTGATCAGGGTGATCACCGAGGCCAGCGCGTTCACCGAGAGGATCGTGACCAGGCCCCACCTGGTCTCCTCGCCGGGCACCACGCCCAGCGGCACGTACCCGACCAGCAGCAGGGAGGTGAACAGGATGCCGAAGATCACCGCGTCCACCGACTTGCGGCCCTGCTCGCTCCAGTACACGTCGTCCAGGTGCAGGATCAGCGCGAACTCGTCCAGCACCAGGCCGCAGCCGATGCCGAAGGCCAGCCCGAACCAGTCGATCCACGGGTGCCCGCCGTAGGTGGCGAACACCCCGATGCCGCCGAGCAGCAGGAAGCCCAGGCCGAACACCATGTGGTGGATGTGCAGGCCGCCCGGGGTCACGTTGCCCGGCCACCAGCTCACCTGGGCGCGGATCATCCGGACGCTGAACCGGATGCAGACGAAGGAGGTGATGAATCCGACCAACAGCAGGAACAGCGGTTGCTTGTGCGCGGCGACGATGTGCTCGCGGTAGCCGTCCAGCAGTGTCGTCATGGGTCTTACCTTCGTTCCTGGTCCTGCGTCCTGCCTGCCGTGACGTGGCCCGGGGCCCAACTCGCCCCCAACACCGGCCGACGTCCGGTCAGAATCCTCGGGTGCGCTTGGCCGCCCGGCGCGGCATGGCCGGGTAGAGCGACGGGAGTTCGGCACCGACCGGCAGCTTCATGAACAGCCGGGCGATCTCCCCGCCCAGGTTCACCCCGACCGCCAGCGCCATCGCGATCGCCGCCGCCCGGAAGACCGACACCAGGCCGGCGCTGGAGTGGCCCTGGGCGAAGGCGAGCATCCCGAGGTAGAGCGCCGAACCGGGCATCAGCGGGCCGATCGCGGCGGTCACGTACGGCAGCGCCGAACCGTTGCGGTAGCGCGCCATCAGCTGGCCGAAGAGGCCGACCAGGCCGGCCGCCACGCCGGTCGCCGCGATCGGGTTGACGCCCGCGTTGTACACCAGCGCGCCGTAGCTGGCCCAGCCGATGCCGCTGTTGACGGTGACCAGGGCCAGGGTGCGACGGTCGGTCTGGAGCAGTGTCGCGAAGGCCAGGGTCAGCACCATCGCCGCGACCATCTGGACCGGCGGGTAGTTGACGCCCACCAGGCTCTCGTCCGGGCGCAGGTTCGCCTCGAAGCCGACGCCCAGGTAGAGGATCACCATCACGCCGATCACGATGCCCGCGACCAGGTAGACCACTTCCAGCAGGCGGGCGGCGGCGGTGATGTAGAAACCGGTCAGGCCGTCCTGCACGGCGGCGACCAGGGCGCGCCCGGGCAGCAGGGCGAACAGGCCGCCGGTGATCACGACCGAGCCGCGCAGGCCCCAGTCGTTGAACGAGAGGATGATCCCGGAGGCGGCGGCCGGCATCGCGGCCGCCACGAACTGGTAGAACTCCGGCAGCCGGCGCTTGGCCAGCGCGGAGGCCAGCCGGTCGCCGAGGACGGCCGCGACGAAGGCGCTCGCGAACACCAGCCAGCCCTTGTCGTCCATCTTCCCGCCGACCAGGAAGGTCGCCGCGCCGGCCAGCAGGCCGGTGGTCAGGGCGAGGAACCAGGCCGGGTACGGGTGCCGGTTGCGGCGGATCACCGCGAGCCGGCGGTAGGCGTCGTTGACCGTCACCTTCTCCGCGGTGATGTCCGCGACCAGCTCGTACACCGCGTCGAGCCGGGTGTAGTCGGAGGTGCGGCGGCGCACCACGCGGTCGGCGGTGACCGGCGGCTCGACCAGCGAGGGCTGGTACGAGATGCCGATCAGGGTGAAGGTGACCTGCGGCTCGCAGCGGTCCAGCCGGTAGGCGTGCGCGATGCCGAGCATGGCCGCCTCGACGTCCTCGGCGGCCTCGCCGCTGGCCAGCAGCAGCTCGCCGATGCGCAGCGTGAGGTCGAGGATGCGCGGGACGTTGCGGGTGACGGCCGAGGAGGGGTGCATCTCGCGGGCGGTGCGCTCGAAGGCGGGCCGCTCGGACATCGGGGTACGCAGCAGGGTGCGCATCCGGTCCGGCCAGGGCGCCTCGCCGGGAGCGCCGGCGGTCAGCTCCGGAATGGGGATGCCGGTGGGCGGGGTGTAGCCGGCCGCCCGCCACTCCTCGGGGGTGAGGGTGTCCTCGGCGACCGAGCGGCGGCGGACCGGGCGCTCGGCCTCGGTCCGTCCGGCCTCGGCCCGCCCGGTCTCGGGGCGGGCCGCCGACGCGGGCACCGACGCGGGCTCGGGGGCCAGCAGTCCCTTGGTCTCCGGGACGGGCGGGGCGAGCGGGACGACGGTGGTGGGCTCGACCGGCGGGGCGGCGTGGCCGAGCAGGCCCTCGGTCGGCGGGGCGTCGGCGGGGTGCACCGGCGTCGGGGGTGCCTGCCGCGCCTGTCGGACCGCCCGGCCTCCCCTCGCCCGCTTGCCCGCTCCCGGTCGGCCCCGCTTAGGCACTTCCGCTCCTCGCCACCCCTGGCGGCCGTCTGCCGCCGCTCGATCTCGGGTTACACCTTGCCTGATCGAACAGCTCGACGCACATGTACGCGGCGTCCCGTGGCCGGAGCGGCGGACGCCTACCCGGCGCGGTGGTGGGCGGCCCGCTCCGCGCCGGAGCGGCGCGCCCGCAGCAGCTCGATCGCCACCGGGATCACCGAGACCAGCACGATGCCGACCAGGATGGCCTCGATGTTGTCCCGGACGAACGGGATCTGGCCGAGGAAGTAGCCGAGCACGGTGACGCCGCCGCCCCACAGCACCCCGCCGAGCACGTTGAACACCACGAAGCTGCGGTAGTTCATCCTGCTCACCCCCGCGACGATCGGGGTGAAGGTACGCACGATCGGCACGAAGCGGGCCAGCACGATCGCCTTGGGTCCGTGCCGGTCGAAGAAGGCCGCGGCCTTCTCGACGTTCTCCTGCTTGAAGACCCGGGAGTCGGGGCGGCGGAAGAGGCTCGGGCCGACCTTGCGGCCGAAGAGGTAGCCGACCTGGTCCCCGGCCACCGCGGCAACCACGACCAGCGCGCAGACCAACCAGAGCGGCTGGTGCAGGTAGGTGCCGCCGGCCACCAGCAGGCCGGTGGTGAACAGCAGCGAGTCACCCGGCAGGAAGAAGCCGATCAGCAGACCGGACTCGGCGAAGACGATGGCCAGGATGCCGATCAGGCCGAAGGTGGAGATCAGGGTGGTCGGATCGAGCCAGGACGGGCCGAGGGCGAGGCTGGTCACGGTGCGGCACTCCGGAAGGGTCGAGTCTTGGCAATGAAACAGTAAAGCATTGACAAAGACTCGGCGCGGGGCCGGATGGTTCCCGGGCCGGGAACGCGGACGGGACGCGGACGGAAAGCGCGCGGCCCCGGCGGGGGCCCGGGAGGGCCGGCCCGCCGGGGCCGCGTGGTCGGGGGCGGTCAGAGCCCGTAGCGCTCGACCGTCTCCTCGTGCCGGGCGAGGTCCGCGCCGGCCGCCTTGGCCAGCACCGGCCAGGCGAGCGGGTGCGCCAGGCCGTCGGTCAGCCGCAGCAGCAGGGCGTCGGCCTCGGCGGCCGAGGCGGTCGGCGGCACGCCGAGGGCCGCGTAGACGCCGGGCAGGGTGTCGCCGCCGTCCGCCGGGTCGGTGATCCGGTACTGGTCCCCGCTGTACACCCAGACCGCGTACCCGGCGTCGTGCAGTTCCTCGCGCAGGGCCGACCACCGCTCGTCCCCGGGCCAGGCGCCGTCGATCCAGTGCGTGGTGTACCCGGCCGGGTCGAGCAGGGTGAGCAGCTCGAACACCGGGCGCCAGTGCCGCCGCTCCTCCTCGGGCGCGTCCTCGGCCGGCGGGCGCTCCAGCAGGGCCGGGGCGAAGACCACCACGTCGCCGTGGTTGAGCGTGAGGTCGTCGCCGAGCACCGGCAGGATGCGGGCGGTGGCCGGGCCCGTCCGGAGCGCGGGCAGGTCGGACGTGGCACCGTTGGTCCGGGTGGCGCGGATGGTGACGAGCTGCCACTCCTCGTCCACCGGGCCCTCGGGCTCGTCGAACTCGATGTCGAGCAGCGCGCCGGTGGAGCGGACCACGGCCCAGTCGCGGTTGGCGGTGGCCGCGGTGATCAGGTGCCACAGGTCCGGCTCCTGGACCTGCCGGTGGCCCTCCTCCTCGGCGGCGCCGTCGGCCGGCGCCGCGCGCTCCAGCAGCTCCAGGTACATCCGCTGCGCGGTGGCGTGGTCCCCCAGCTCGGTGGCGGCGTGGGCGGCGAGGCGGCGGGTGTTGATCACCTCGTCGTCCAGGGCCAGGATCACCAGGCACCGCTCCAGCGCCTCGGCCCAGCGGCCCTCGGTGGCGGCCCAGCGGGCGCGTATCCAGTGCCCGTCGGCGGGGGCGGTGACGGACACCCGGTCGGCGAGGCGGCGGATGCCCTCGGCGTCCCCGGCCTCGATCAGCATCTCGCCGAGCGCACCGGTCAGCTCGCGGTCCGCCGCGTCCTGCTCCACGTACCGCCACAGCAGCTCGGCCGCGGCCCGGGCGTGGCCGAGGCCGCCCAGCACGGTGGCCAGGAGCACCGCCAGTTCGGTGGCGCCGGCCTGCTCACCCCGGTACCGGTCCAGGGCGACGGAGAGCAGGTCGGCGCCGGTCTCGTAGGGCACCCCGGTCTCGGCCAGGTGCGCCGTCAGCTCGCCCGGCGGGACCGGCAGCTCGGGCTCCGGCAGTGCCTCGGCGGCCGCGCGCAGGGCCGCGACCTGCTCCGACACGCCGTCGGTGCGGCGCAACCGGGTGAGCTTACGCTCCCCCGTCGCGGCGAGCGTCAGCGCCACCGTGCGGGCGCCCCGGGCGAGCGCGAGCCGACCCGCCGCCAGCAGCAGGTCCACGCACGGGCGGTGCGCGCCGACGCCGTCCAGGTAGCCGACCCAGCCGGCCAGGACGGCGCCCAGCTCGGCGTCGTTCTCCCGCGCTCCGGCCGCGACCAGCAGCTCGACCGTCTGCGTCCAGGCGGGGCGCAGGTCGGCGTGGCGCTCGGCCTCGGCCCGCTCGGGCAGCAGGGCGAGCGCCTCCTCGGTGCGGCCGAGCGAGGCGAAGGCGCGGGCCCGCAGCAGGGCGCCCCAGCGCTGGTCGCGCTCGTCCAGCCGGCGCCCCCGCGCCTGCTCGGCCCGCTCGGCGGTGTCCAGCAGCTCCAGCACCTCCTCGTGCCGGCCCAGCAGGTGCAGGGTGCCGGCCCGGGCCTGGTGGAAGCGGAGCGAGACCAACTGGCCGGCCGCCCGCATCCGGTTGGCCGCGGAGTCCAGGTGGTCCAGCGCCTCGCCCGCCCGGCCGTCGTCCTCCAGGGCGTCGGAGTACTCGCGGGAGAGGCAGTCGTAGCAGGCCCGGTCGGGCTCGATCCGGCCGAGCGTCTCGCCGACCACGACGAGGCGCTCGGCCACGTACCCCGGTCCGTCGACCCGGGCGTGGCAGATCGCGAAGTCCTGCACCACGCAGACGGACTGCGGGCAGCCCGCCGTCTCCTCCCGGTGCGCGAAGTCCAGCAGGTCGACCGCCTCGGGCAGCACCGCCTCGCCCTGTTGGCGCTTGTTCAGCAGGTTCTGCATCCGCCAGTGCCGCAGGTAGACCTCGACCCAGGGCAGGCCGAGCGCCCGGGCGGCGGCCACCGCCTCCGGGTAGAGCGCGTCCAGCTGCTCGTTGCGCCCCTCGGTGGCGTGCTCGGGCAGCTCGACGATGGCGTCGGCCAGCCGGTGGTGGCCGGCCTCGGCGAGCTGCCGGTGGGTGTCGCGCACCCAGGCCCAGATGTCGGTGGTCATACCCGTTCCCCCTGCGTCGTGCTGATGAGTTGTCTACCGCACCCCACTGACAGTCCGTCCGTCACGGCTCCTCCGAGAGGACGCCGGGGCTGTCCGGGACCTCCGGCAGACCGGCCGGGACGGCGGCGGTCAGGGCGGACACCGCCGTGCCGATGCCGCTCAGCGCGGTGGTGAGGTCGCCCTCGGACGGACCGGACGAGGCCGCGGCCATGATCACCTTGATCGAGCGGAGCAGCCCGGCCGCCGTCGCGCTGCCGGTGTGCCCGGCGCGGTAGGCGGCGAGCAGGTCGTGGACCGCCGGACTGTCCAGGTTGAGGTACAGCCGGGCCCGGACCTGGCCGTCGGTGCGGGCGGTGAAGGCGCGGGCCAGCCGCAGGGCGGCGGACGGGATCCGGGCGTCCGCCTGGTCGTCCTCGATCCTGGCCTTCAGCTCGGCCTCGCGGTCCGGCACCAGCACCAGCGGCAGGCCGGGCGGGTCGAAGCGGGCCGGGACGAGCTGCTCGCCCGGGTCGGCGAGGGCGCCCGCCAGCCAGGCCGCCTCGTGCTGCGGCAGCGGGTGCTCCGGGTCGCGGAACAGCTCGCGGTCGCCCTTCTCGCTGCCCAGCTCGACCACCCGGCAGCCGCGCAGCTCGGCGTAGCGGTGCAGGAACGGCCGGACGGCGTAGCGGTCGCCGCGCGCGATCGGCACCCGCATCGCCCGGTACAGCATCTCCTCGAAGCCGCCGCCGCTGCCGATCGCGAGGTGCACCGCGCCGCCGCCCGCCGCGCGCAGCGCGCCGGCCGTGAGGTCGCCCTGGGAGGTGGGCACCGGGACGTCGTCGGCGAGCAGGGTGAACAGCCGCTCGTCGCAGAGCGCGGCACCGAGCAGGTCGGTGCCGTGCCGGGTGAGGATGCGGCGCCACGCGGCGGGCCGCAGCCGGGCGGTCTCGTAGAGGCCGTCCACGATGGCGTCGGCGAGGACCTTCCGGAGCGCGTGGTAGTGCTCGTCGCGCTGGAGGTCCTCACGGCTGGCGGTGGGGGTGAGCCGGTTGGACTCGACCACGCCGCCGACGAACCCGGCCCAGCGGGGCAGCAGGTCGCGGGCGTCCTCGGCGAGCAGCATGCCGCGCAGGTAGACGGCGAGGTCGCGGTTGTCGCTGGTGCCGTAGCTGCCGCCGTCCTGGACCCAGAGCAGGCCGACCGCGTCGGTCACGCCCTCGACCGGCTGGACCGGGAAGGCGGTGAGCGGCTCGAAGCGGCGGCCGAACGCGGCGGCGAAGCGCATCCGGGCGGTGTACTGGTCGCCGTCGGAGGGGCGGCGCGAAGCGTCTCGGCCGAGGGTGGCGGTGGGCGACGGGAGGGCCTGCTGCCGCCAGGGCACCTCGACGGAGTTGACCGGCCGCTCGTCCGCGCCGACGTACACCGGGATCGACAGCAGCACGCAGTAGCGGCCGAGCACGTCGCGCAGGACGTCCTCGTCGGCGAGGTGGCCGTGCTCGGGCTTGAGCGCCAGCTCGACCACCGTGCCCGGGTGGGGCCGGGCGGGCACCGGCTCGACCTGGTACTGCTCGCCGCCGCGGCTGCGGTAGCGGTGGCCGAGCCACGGTTCGCGGTGCGAGGTGGTGGTGACGGTGACCTCGTCGGCGACCGAGAAGGCGGAGAGGAAGCCCAGGCCGAAGGCGCCGATCAGCTCCTGGTTCCCGGTCAGTTCGCGCAGCATCCGGGTGTAGCCGGTGCCGACGGTGGCCAGGTAGGAGTGGATCTCGGGTTCGGTGAGGCCGGCGCCGGTGTCCTCGATGGCGACGGTGCGCCGGGCGGCGTCGGCACGCACCCGGATCAGCGGGCGGTGGTCGCCGTCCGGGTCCTCCAGGAGCCGGCGGGTGTGCGAGTCGTGGGCGTTCTGGACGAGTTCGCGCAGGGCGACCAGCGGGGTGGAGTAGAGGTGGGTGGCGAGGACGTTCACCAGGCCGCCGAGATCGACCTCGGTCGTCCGCAGCTCCTCGTCGGGGGTGGGCTCGGGCGGGGCACCATCAGACATGGGTCCTCAGTGTGCCAGTGCGACTATCCGTCGACCATTTCTTTCTCCTCGGCTCCTTCCTGGCGGAATGGCGAAATGACGGAATGCGGTCAATTTTGAATTGACCGCCCCGCCACCATCGGGGGATTCGCCACCCGTTCGGTGGAGTTCGTCCACATCACTGGTGAATGCCGAACGGACGACGCCAGGCCACGGCGCCCGGGGCGGCCACTGCGGGCGGCGCCACGATTCGCACTTCTCGCCAGGGAGACCACCGTGTCCCGTATTCGCGCAGCCGCCGCCGTCACCGTCCTCGGCGCCTTCCTCCTCGTCGGATTCGGTGCCGCCACCGCGCACGCCGGCAACGGCGCCGGCCCGGCCGACCACTCCGGCGGCAGCGTGGTGGGCAACGCCGGCTCCGGCAACATCGTCGGCAACGTCCACGGCACCGTGGTCGACACCCAGCAGACGGCCACCGGTTCGGGTGCGGGCAACCAGCACAACGGCCTCGCGGTGACGGGCAACAGCGGGAGCGTCGGCGCCCAGCAGAGCAACGGCGGGACGGCCGGCCCCCGACAGGGCGACGACGGGAACGCGGGCACCGCCCAGTCCGACCGCGGCGTCGACGCGCGGGCCCACTACCCCCGCGTCCTCCACTAGCCCCTGCGCCGCTCGCCCCTCAGGGCGCCCCTTCCCCGGGAACACCCAGCACCGCCCGGCCGAGCCGCAGCAGGCAGTCCCCGAGGTCCGGCCGGGCACTGTGCGGACGGTTCCGCACCCCGTCGTTGACCAGCGCGAACAGCGCGTGCACCCGGATCCGGGCGGTCGCCGCGTCGTACCCGGGGTGCACCTGCCGCAGCAGTCCGACCCAGGTGCGCAGGAAGTCCCGCCGGAAGTCCACCGCGGCCCGACGGTCGGGCGGGGCCAGCCGCTCCGTCTCGCTGAGCATCGCGCCCAGGTAGTCGCCGTTGCGCAGCGCGAAGCCGACGTACGCGCCCAGCCCGGCCTCCAGCGCCGCCCCTGGCCCGGCGGCGGCCACGATCGCGCCGTCCACCTCGTGCCAGAGCCGTTCGCGGCTGCGCACCAGCGAGGCGGCGAGCAGCTCGGCCTTGCTGTCGAAGTGCCGGTAGACGCTCGGGCCGGATATGCCGACGGCGGCGCCGAGTTGGTCGGTACTGACGTTGTCGAAGCCGCGCTGGTGGAACAGCCGCACGGCCGCCGCGAGCAGCTCCTCCCGGCGCGCCCGCGGCCTGGCCTCCGGCGCCGGCCGCGTCACCGGCTGCGTCATCGGTACGCCGACGGACCCCGTGGCCGCACTGCCCAGGGGGACCGCGCCGTCCAGGGGGACCGCGAGGACGGCCGCGACCATCTCGCGCAGCAGCGCCTCGGCCCGCCGGGGCTGCGGCGCCGCCGACTGGTAGGACAGCCCGGCGCAGGCCGAGAGCGCCGACCAGCAGAGCAACTCGGCGTCATCATCGGCCAGTTCGGGCCGTTCCGCGCGCAGCACCGCGGTCATCAGCGCGACGTCGGCGCGCAGTTCACGGCGCAGCGCCGCCCGCCGGGCCGGCGGCAGCAGCCGGGCGTCGCGCTGCACCAGGGTGCCGAGCGGACGGTGGCCGACCGCGACGGCGGCCAGTGCGGTGCCGAGGTCGGCGGTGGTGCGGGCCGCGCGCAGGCCTTCGGCGAGCGCGTCCAGGCCCAGGCGGACGGCCCGGTCGAGCAGTTCGGGCTTGCCGCGGAAGTGCCGGTAGAGCGCCGGCGCGGTGATCCCGACGCCGGCGGCGACCTCGGTCATCGAGACCTGGTGGTAGCCGCTGCGGTGGAAGCGGTCGGCGGCCACGGCCAGGATCTGGGCGCGCCGCCCGGGCGGCCGTCGGACCACCATGGCGGGCCCCCTCTCCTGCGAGCGTCGACGGAAGGCTAGCAAGGATTCACTTCACGCCCCTCCAGGCCGTTCCCCACGGGCTTTTCACCCCCGGCCGACTCTGGACAGCCGAAGCTACCCCCGATTAACTTGTGGGGCCATCACCAGGCACGTTCCGCTCCGGTCGGCAGCCCCGGCCGGTGCCGTCGAAGGGAGCGCCGCCGTGCGCCGCACCGTGTTCAACGAGGACCACGAGGCCTTCCGGGAGACCATCCGGGACTTCATCGCCAACGAGGTCGTCCCGGTCTACGAGAGCTGGGAGGCCGAGGGCCACCCGCCGCGCGACTTCTACCGGCAGCTCGGCGCGCTCGGCGTCTACGGCATCGAGGTGCCGGAGGAGTACGGCGGCGCGGGCGAGAGCGGGTTCAAGTACCAGGCGGTGATCGCCGAGGAGACCGCCCGGGCGGGCGTCAGCTTCGGTTCCTCCGGCGTGCACACCGGCCTGGTGCTGCCCTACCTGCTGGAGTACGCGAACGAGGAGCAGAAGCGGCGCTGGCTGCCCGGCTTCGTCTCCGGCGACATCATGACCGCGATCGCGATGACCGAGCCGGGCGCCGGCTCCGACCTCGCGGGCATCTCCACCACCGCGCGGCTCTCCGAGGACGGCACCCACTACGTCCTGAACGGCGCCAAGACCTTCATCACCGGCGGTGTGCTGGCCGACCTCGTCCTGGTGGTCTGCCGCACCGCCCCGCACGACCCGGAGAACCGCCGGGCCGGACTGTCCATCGTCTGCGTGGACACCGCCTCCGAGGGCTACACCGTCGGCCGCAAGCTCCAGAAGATCGGCCTGCGCACCTCGGACACCGCCGAGTTGGCGTTCGACGACGTCCGGGTTCCGGTGGAGAACCTGCTCGGCGAGGAGGGCCGGGCGTTCTCCTACCTGACGCACAACCTGGTGCAGGAGCGCCTCGCGATCGCCGTCGGCGCGTACGCGGCGGCCGCGGCGGCGGTGCGGTTCGCGGTGCAGTACGTCAAGGACCGCAAGGTGTTCGGCAAGGCGGTCGCCGAGTTCCAGAACACCAAGTTCACCCTGGCCGACTGCGAGGCCCAGGTGGTGGCGCAGCAGTCGATGGTGGACCGGGCGCTGGAGCTGTACCAGAACGGCGAGTTGACCGTCGCGGACGCGGCCGCGGCGAAGCTGTTCTGCACCGAGTCGGCCTCCACCGTGATCGACAAGTGCCTCCAGCTGCACGGCGGTTACGGCTACATCCTGGAGTACCCGATCGCCCGGCTCTACACCGACAACCGGGTGTTCCGGATCTACGGCGGCACCAGCGAGGTCATGCGCAGCATCATCGCCAAGTCGCTCGGCCTGTAGGGCCGTTCAGCCCGTTCAGCCAGTTCGAACGCTGCGGCGGGTCGCCCTCGGGCGGCCCGCCGTACCCGTACCGGCACCCTCACCGGCGGCCGTCCCGGCTCAGTTGGGCGAGCTGTGCTCGGCGCGCCAGGCCTCCCAGCCCGCCGTGGACGCCACCCGCGCCTCGCGCAGGGCCCGTTGGGCCATCGCGGCCGGTCGCGCCTCCAGGCCGCGCACCCACGTGCGCCCCGCGGTGAGCAGGGCTACGCAGACCATCGTCGCCCCGGCCGCGCTGAGCACCGTGCCGATCGCGGTGAGCGCCAGGCCGCCGGCCAGCACCGGACGGTTGACCTGGAAACCGCTGAACATTCTCTGGTTGGTCGCCATGCCTCCACGATGCGGGCAGTCGGCGGGGGCCGCACCTCGGACTGCTCGGGTGGGACGGCCCGGGGCCGGTCTCCTGGATTTCGTCGGATCAGGGCGCGGCGCCTCCGGGTGCGGGCCGCCCGGGCGTCCGCGACCCTGGGCACACGGAGTGCGCCCGGACCCGGAGCGAGGAGGAGGTGCGATGCCCGATCTCGAACAGCTCGCCGTGGAGCACGCCGCCCGGGCGGCCGAGAGTCCGCACGGGCGCAGCGCCCACCTGGTCCTGCACGACGGGATGCTGCGGCAGACCGTGATCGCGCTGACCGCGGGCACCGCGCTGGACGAGCACAACCCGCCCACCGCGGGCAGTGTCCAGGTGCTGCGCGGCCGGGTCTCGCTGACCATCGCCGGCCGGCGGCTGGAACTGCCGGCCGGCCACCTGGAGCCCGTCCCGCAGGAGCGGCACGGGCTGCTGGCGCACGTCGACTCGGTGGTGCTGCTGACCGCCGTCACCGCGTAGCGGGCGGGGGCTCCACGGGGTTGAACACGCTGTCGCTGACCAGCCGCAGTCCGCGCAGGAAGTCCTGCCCGCTGGGCGCGAGTTCGGGCGCGGCCAGCCACTGGGCGCAGTAGCCGGCCAGCAGGGTCTGGTAGAAGGCCCCGCGGGCGACCTCCTCCTCGGTGTCCGGCACCTCGGGCACCCCCTGGAACACGGCGGCCAGCCCGAGCCGCCCCTCCTTCTGCGCCGCCGCGAAGGCCTGCGCCAGGTCGGGGGCGTGCCCGGCCTGGGCGAGCGCCTCGAACTGGGCCGCCCAGAGCCCGCGGTGCTCGACGAAGACGCCCCGCAGGCCGTCCCAGACGGCGGCGAAGCGCACCTCCGGGTCGTCCGACACCTGGTTGGCGGCGATCACCACCGCTCCCATGGCCGCCCCCATCTCCCCGATCGCCTCGACCATCGCCGCGTTGAGCAGCGCCTCCTTCGAGCCGAAGTGGTAGCCGATCGCGGCCAGGCTGACGCCGGAGGCGGTCGCGACGTCACGGGCGGTGGTGCGCCCGTAGCCCTTCTCGTACAGGCAGCGCTTGGCGCCGGCCATCAGGTCTTCGCGGTTTCCCATGCCCTGATCCTACGGAAGCCCTGGACGGATGTCTTGCACATTTGTACTAGACAAGCGTCTGACACATCCGTACCGTCTTCCCCATGACCGCAACCACCGGCCGCGCAGGCCGTCGCGAATGGATCGGCCTGGCCGTTCTCCTGCTCCCGACCCTCGTCCTCACCATGGACATGGGCGTGCTCTTCTTCGCCGTCCCGTACATCTCCACCACGCTGGCGCCGAGCGGCACCCAGCAGCTGTGGATCATGGACATGTACTCGTTCCTGCTGGCCGGGCTGCTCATCACGATGGGTGCCCTGGGCGACCGGATCGGCCGCCGCCGGCTGCTGATGATCGGCGCCGCCGGCTTCGCGGGCGCCTCGCTGCTGGCCGCCTGGTCGCACGACGCCGGCCAGCTGATCGCGGCCCGCGCGGTGCTCGGCGCGGCCGGGGCCACCGTGATGCCCTCGACGCTCGCGCTGATCCGCAACATGTTCCACAACCCCAGGCAGCGGCAGATCGCCCTCGGCGCCTGGGGCGGCGTCCTCACCGCGGGGGCCACCCTCGGCCCGGTCGCCGGCGGCCTGCTGCTGGAGCACTTCTGGTGGGGCTCGGCCTTCCTGCTCGCCGTCCCGGTGATGGCCCTGGTGCTGCTGACCGCGCCCGTCCTGCTCCCCGAGTACCGCTCCCCCGGCCGCACCGGCCGCTTCGACCTGCTCGGCGCCGTACTCTCGCTGGCCGCGATCCTGCCGCTGGTCTACGGCGTCAAGACGGTCGCCGTCGACGGCTGGAGCCCGCTGCCGGGGCTCGCCATCCCCGCCGGGCTGCTGCTGGCCGCCGCCTTCGTCCGGCGCCAGCGCACCGCCGCCGACCCGCTGCTCGACCTGAGCCTGTTCCGGATCCGCACCTTCAGCGGCGCGATCAGCGTCAACAGCATCGCGATGTTCGCGATGATGGGCTTCTCGCTCTTCACCTCGCAGTACCTCCAGCTGGTCAAGGGCATGAGCCCGCTGACCGCCTCGCTCTGGTCGCTGGTGCCGAGCCTGGGCGTCGGCGCGGCGGTCGGGATCAGCTCGGCGCTGGCAGGGAAGGTCCGCCCGGCGGTACTGATGGGCGGCGGGTTCCTGGTCGGTTCGGCGGGCTTCGCGATGATGACCCGGGTCGGGGCGCACTCCCCGCTGGCGCTCATCCTCACCGCGGCGGGCGTGCTGGCCGCCGGGACGGTCGGCACCATGACGATGACCGCCGAGATGGTCGTCTCCGCCGCCCCGGTCGAACGGGCCGGCGCCGCCTCCGCCACCTCCGAGACCGCCGTCGAACTCGGCAGCTCGCTCGGCATCGCCCTGCTCGGCGCGGCCGGCGCCGCGGTCTACCGCCACCGGCTGGACGGTGCCCTCCCGGCCGGCGTCGACGGCGAGGCCGCCCGGGCCGCCCAGGACACCCTCGGCGGCGCGGTCACCGTCGCCGGCCACCTGCCCGGCCGGGTCGGCGCCGACCTGCTGGAGACCGCCCGCACCGCCTTCACCGACGGCCTGCACGTCGCGGCCGTGGTCGGTCTGGTCTTCGCGCTGGGCGCCGCGGCCCTGGCCTACCGCCTGATGCGCCACCTCCCGGCCGCCACCACCGCACCCACCGCCGAGCCCGAGACCACCCCCGTCTGACCCACCCGGCCCGATCCACGCGAGTCATCGAGAGCCCCCGCCCACCCGGCCGGGGGCTCTCCGCCGTGTTCGGCCAGGGCTACAGGTGGCGATAGATGTCCCGACGATTGCCGACCGACATGACCCATACGACCAGGGCCCCGGCCTCGATGGTGTAGAGGACCCGATAGTCCCCCACCCCCAACCGCCAGCGGGCGTGGTGCCCCTGAAGCGCCTTGACATCGAAAGCCGAGGTGTCGCCATCATCCAGAGCGACCCGCAGCTCGGTGAGCCGGTGGAGAATCCCGACCGCATCCAGCCGGGGCACCTTGAGAAGTTCCCGCTGCGCGCGCGGACTGAACCGTGTGACGTACCCCATCGCGGTCAGCCTTGGTGCTCGCGAAGCATGGCAGCCATTTCCTCCAGAGAGACGGAGCCGTCCAGCCCCTCGGCCTCAGCCTCGTCCGCAAGGCGGTTCAGCCACTCGTCCTCGGCCCGCTCCGCGACATCCTTGAGGCGCTGGTACTCGGCGATGTCGATCACCACCGCTTCCTGCCTGCCCCGCCTCGTGATGATCGTCGGGGTCTCGTCGCGCCTCGCCCGGTCGATCACGTCCGCGAGGTGACTCCGCACATCGGCCATCGACTCGATCACTGGCTCACTCATGGCGCAAATGTAGCAGATGTACATCTGTTGCATCGACAGCCCGTGGCGGCGGCGCGGGGACTCCACCCGGAGGTGGAGCGCGGCGGGTCCACCCCCGGGTGGGTGTGCCGGCGGCCCGGTCGGAGGACCGTGGAGGCACACCTCGGATCCGACCGCCGGGAGTCCTGATGCCCCTGCCCTCCCTCCTCTCCCTCCTCGGCCTGCTCTGCTGGATCGCCTACGAGCTGCTGCTGCGCCGGCGCGAGGACGCCTCCGCCGGCACCTGGCACGCCGACCGCCGCGACCGCGGGTCGACCCGGCTGCTGCTCGGCTGCTACGCGGCCTCGGTCCTGGTCGTGGCGCTGTTCGACCGCGCCGGGATCGGCGAACTGCCCGCCTGGGCGCGCTGGTTCGGGGTCGCCATGGTGGCCGCCGGGCTGGCCCTGCGGGCCTGGGGCATGCGCACCCTGGGCCGGTACTACACCCGCACCCTGCGCACCGTGGAGACCCAGCAGCTGGTCCGCGGCGGCCCGTACCGGCTGATCCGGCACCCCGGTTACACCGGCAGCCTGCTGGTCTGGGGCGGCTACGCGGTCGGCACCGGCAGCTGGGTGGCCGCCCTGGTGGTCGCGGCGCTGCTGCCGGCCGCGTACGGCTGGCGGATCTCCGCCGAGGAACGGCTGCTGCTGGACGCCTTCGGGAGCGAGTACGAGGAGTACCGTCGGGTGTCGAAGCGTCTGGTGCCGTTCGTCTATTGAACGCGCCGAACGCACCGGCACGAGCGGCGCATGTGAGCTTCGGCACCTGTAATTCGGCCAGCTGGGCACCGCGGTCCTCGCGATCCGCCTGCACGGCACCTGGTTTTTGGCCAGCGTTTCCCGGCCGGTGTATCCGTTCGCCGTCAGGGCCAGGCATACTGGCCAGCACGGGCGCTAGCGCCCGCCATGACTCTAGACAAGAAGGGACCGGTGGCCAGGGATGCTGCGGAACGGTCTTGAGCCCTGGCACATTCTCGTGGTGCTGGCGGTCGTAGTCCTGCTGTTCGGATCGAAGAAGCTGCCCGAGATGGCCCGTGGTCTGGGCAAGTCCATGCGCATCCTGAAGGCCGAGACCAAGGCCATGCGCGAGGACGACACCCCGGCGGACGCCGCCGGTACCGCGCAGAGCACCGCCGGTACCGCGCAGAGCACCGCCGCTCCCCAGCAGAGCGCCGACCGCCCGGCCGTCACGCCGACCAACGTGACCAAGGCCACCGAGACCAAGCGGCCCGAGACGACCGCCTGATCCTCACTCCTTGACTCCGGAAAGCCCCTGGTGACCCACCAGGGGCTTTCCGCGTTCCGGGGCCGTCCGGGCACCCGGGCCCTCCCGACTGGCCGTCCGATCTGATCCGTTGTCTCCTGGTATGCACCCACCGGAGGAACGGAGTCCCGGCATGCCCACCGACGAGCCCGGCGGCGAGCGCGACGGTAAGCGTGACGGCGAGCCCGGTGCCGGCTCCGGTCCCGGTGACGGTCCCGGCGACGGACTGGCCGAGCTGCGGGCCCGGCTGAGCGCCGTCGAGGCCCAGGAGGCGCGGCTCGCCGAGCAGTTGGCAGCCGGGCCGGCAGCGCGCCCGCCCCGGCACCGGGTGCGCTCCTTCTTCGCCGCCCTGCTGATCGTGCTGGCCTGTGTGCTCACCCCGCTCGGCGCCCTCGCGCTCTGGGCGAGGTCCGAGATCAGCGACACCGACCGCTACCTCGCGACGATGGCCCCGCTGGCCGAGGACCCCCGGATCAAGGCGGCCGTCACCGACCGGGTGACCGCGGAGATCATGAAGAAGCTCCCGCTCGACTCGCTGCTCGACGGCCTCGCACCGGACGACAAGCCCAAGCTCGGCGCGTTGCTGGGCGGCGTCGGCCAGGCCCTGGAGGGCGGGCTCAGCGGCTTCGTCCACACCCAGGTCGAGCGGCTGGTGGACAGCGACGCCTTCGTCACCCTCTGGACGGACGTCAACCGGGACGCGCACGCCGCCGTCGTGCAGATGGTGACCGGGCAGGGCGGCGGCGCCGTCGAGGTGCACGGCAACACCGTGGTGCTCGACCTCGCCCCGGTGATCGCCCGGGTGAAGTCCAAGCTGGTCGACCAGGGGATCCCGCTGGCCTCCCGGATCCCGGAGATCCACACCTCCTACCCGCTGGTGCAGTCCGACGCCCTGCCGGAGATCCGCACCGCCCTGCGGGTCCTGAACCTGGCCGGGTTCTGGGTGCCGGTGCTGGCCGGCGCCTGTGCGCTCGGCGGGGTGCTGCTCGCCGCGCGGCGCCGCCGGGCCGTGGTGGTGGCGTCCCTCGGCATGGCGGGCGGGGCGCTGCTGCTGGGCGTCGGGCTGAGCGTGTTCCGGGCCGTCTACCTGGACCGGCTGCCGGCCGACGTCGACCAGGCGGCCGCCCAGGCGGTGTACGACACCCTGGTGCGGTACCTGCGCTCGGCCGTCCGGGTGGTGGTCACCCTCGGCCTGCTGGTCGCGCTCGGCGCCTGGGTCATCGGCCCGGGGCGCTGGGCGCGCACCGTCCGGGGCGGCTGGCGCGCCGGGCTGGGCGGGGTACGGCGGGCGGCCGGACGGGCCGGCCTGCGGCTCGGGCCAGTCGGCCGGTTCGTCCACCGCTGGAAGGCCCCGCTGGGCTGGCTGGCGGTCGCGCTCACGGCACTGGCCTTCGTGCTGTGGAGCTACCCGACGGTGCTGGTGACGCTCTGTCTGGCGCTCGGGCTGCTCGCCGTCCTGGCGGTGCTGGAGCTGCTGGACGAGCCGGGGGCGGGGCGGGCCGAGCGGGCCGGGCCGGTCGGGCCTTCTCGGCCGGTGGCCTGAGGGGGAGCCCGGGGTCCGGCGGGGGCCGGCCCGATCGGAGCAGGCGGGAGGGCGGGCGGGAGCGGGTGCGGCGAGGCTGGACGGGATGTCCGAGAACCCGCCGCCGCCTACCGACCTGAGGGCCTGGTTCTGGCTGCTGTGCGCGTCGACGCTGCTGATGGTCGGGTACTTCACCCTGCCGTTGGAGTGGCTGGGCGAGCGCCGGCCGCGGCTGAGCTGGCTGGCCTTCGTGGGGGCGCTGGCCGGGATGAGCTGGCTGATGCTGGCCAAGATCGTCGGCGTGATGCGGGGCACCGCCAAGCGGCCGGTGGTCTGGCTGATCTTCCTGATCTTCCTCGCGCTGACCATCTTCGCGGGGACGTACTTCGTGCTGGGCTCGCACAAGGCGGAGTTCGACGGGCTGGAGACCCGGCTGGACGCGCTGTACTTCACGGTCGTGACGATGGCCACCGTGGGGTACGGCGACATCACCCCGGCGGGGCAGACGGCCCGACTCGTGGTGACGCTCCAGATCGGGTACAACTTCGTGTTCCTCGCGGCCGCGGCCGGGACGGCGTCCCGGGCGATCCGGGGGAACGTCGAGCAGAGGATCCGGAAGCAGGAGTGAACCCGCCGGCGTCGGCGCGGGCGGGCCCGTACCAGCGGACGGCGCGGGCGACGACCGCGTCGAACCGCGGGCCGTGGGCCGTGGGCCTGGGCCGAACCCACCGCCTTGTCCACAGGCTGTGGACAAGGCGGTGGACTCAGGAACGGCTGGTGTCGATCACGCAGAAGCGGTTGCCGTCCGGGCAGGCGAGGACCGTCCAGTCGTCCCCGACCAGGCCGCCGCGCGGGACGTAGTCGAGGGCGGCCGTCCGGAAGGCGACGGCGCGGGACATGTCGCAGACGCCGAGGGCGAGGGATCCGATCGTCAGCACGGGCCCGTTCTGGCGGGCCGTCAGTCGTCCTGGAGGTCGGCGGCGGTGTGGAGGGTGGCGAACAGGGCCGAGAGGCGGGTGTTCCAGTTGGCGTACGTCGGGACGTCGACGGCGTGCTTCTTGCCCATGTCCCGGACCACCTTCTGGGCGTTCCTGAGCTCCTGGGCGGCGTCGTCCGGGTTGCCCTCGTTGAGGCGCGCGGCGGTGGCGTCGAGGATCCTCAGCAGCTCCGCCTGCTTGTCCCGTTCCTTGCCGACCTGGGCCTGGGCGACGGCCTGGCGGAAGGACTGGATCTGCAGCGCGGCGGGCTGGTTGCGCGGGACGGCCGAGGTGGGCGTGGAGGGCGCGGTGGTGGTGGGCGCCGCCGAGGTCGGCGTGGAGGCCTTCGGGGCGGGGGTCGTGGCCTGGGTGGTGGGCGTCGCCGCCGGAGCGGTGGCCGCGGCCGGTTTGGCGGCGGCCGCACCATCGGCCGGTCCGTCGAAGGCGGTGAGGGCCAGCGCCGTGACCCCGGCGAGGCCCGCCACGCCCAGCGCCCCGAGCACCAGCGGCTTGCGCCGGCTGCGGGCGGGGGCGGGGACAGGGGCCGGCGCCGGGGCGGGGGCGGGGATCGGCGCCATCACCGAGGTGGCGGCCGGCGGCTGGGGCGGCAGCACGGTGGTGTGCTGCTGGTTCGGCGAGGGGGCGGCGGCAACGGGCGGGAGGAACCGGGTGGCGGCCCCGGCGGTGTTCGCGAGCAGTTCGGCGGTCGGGTCGCCGACCATCAACCCCGGCACGGTGGTGAGGAGTTCGGCCCGCGCGGCGGCCGCGTCGGCCGGGCGGTCGGCCGGGTTCTTGGCCAGCAGCCGCAGCACCGCCGCGTCCAGCGCGGGCGGCAGGCCGGGGCGGCGGACGGACGGCGGCAGGGGCTGCTCGCTGACGTGCTTGAAGGCGATCGCCACCGGGGTCTCCGCGGTGAACGGGGTCGCGCCGGTGAGCATCTCGGTGAGCACGCAGCCGACCGCGTACAGGTCCGTCCGCCCGTCCAGCGCCGAGGCGGTGGCCTGTTCGGGCGAGAGGTAGGCGGCCGTACCGAGCACGCTCGCGGTCTGGGTGAGGTTGCTGGAGGAACCGGCCCGGGCGATGCCGAAGTCGACGACCTTCACCCCGCCGTCGTCGGTGATCATGATGTTCCCGGGCTTGATGTCCCGGTGCACCAGTCCGGCCGCGTGCGCGACCGACAGCGCCTCGCAGACCGCCGCCGCGATGCCGACGGCGCGCTCCACCGGCAGCGCCTGCCGCTCCGCCAGCAGGGCGGCCAGCGAACGGCCGCTGACCAGCTCCATGACGATGAACGGGGTGCCCTGGTCCACGCCGGAGTCGAAGACCATGACGATCCTCGGGTGCGCCAGCATGGCCGCGTGCTGGGCCTCGCGGCTGAAGCGCTCGGCGAAGCGGGGGTCGTCGGCGAGACCGCCGTTGAGCACCTTGACGGCCACCTGACGGCCCAGCACCCGGTCGACGCCGCGCCAGACGGTGGCCATGCCGCCGACGCCGAGCAACTCGACGAGTTCGTAACGCCCGTTCAGCGCCCGTCCGATCACCTGGAGCTCCCCTCACGTGCCCTGCCCGGGGTCCCGGGCCGCCTCGTGCACCTGTGCACGATAGCCGCACCGCCGGTCGGGCCGAACGCCCCGACCAGGGGCGGAGGGTGGCGGTCGGGGGACCGGGCAGCGGTCCCCCGGCCGCCGGCACGGGGGTGCGGCCCGCCCTGACTGCGGGCGGGCGGGCCGCACGTTTCCGGGCCGGCCGGGCCGGCGGCGCGTCCGGGGGGTGCGCCTACCGGTCCGGCCGGGGCCGGCCGGGTGGCCGGTGGGCACGGGGGAGCCGACCGGCCACCCGGGGTCTTCGGGTGGTACTGCTTCCCGCGGGTGGTGCGGGATGGTGCGGGTACTGCGGGTGGTGCTGTTCCGGGTGGGCGGCGAGCCCGGGGGGAGTCGCTCGCCGCCCACCCGGAGTTCTCGGGGTTACCTCTCGGCCGACTGCTGGTTCTCGGACCGGTCGGGCTTGCTCGGGCGGACGTCCTGCGTGCCGGGGACGGTCGGGGCGGGCGGGAGGGTGACGCCGGACTTGCCCGGCCTGGTGCCGGCGCCGCCGGTGTCCTGGCCGTTGCCGTTGCCGCCGCCGTCGGCGTTGCCGTCTCCGGCGCCGCCGCTTCCGTTGCCGTTGCCGCTGCCACCGGTCCGGCCGCCGTCGCTGTTGCCCTTGCCCGCTCCCGCACCGGGCACGGTGCCGGGGCGGCCGGGCCCCCGCGTCGAGGTGGTGGCGCCCTGGTGGTCGCCGTCCTCGTCGCCGATCGCGGCCTTGCAGTAGTCCGTCACCTGGTCCGCGCCGCCGGCCGCCGTGACCAGCGGGCCGTACAGCGGGTCGCCGACCAGCTTGCTCGGGCGCTCGCCCTTGGCCGCTCGGTCGGTGAAGCCGGTGCAGAGACCGAGCAGCGCGGGCGGGGCGGCGGTTCGCAGGCCGCGCCCCTCGGCCGAGGGGGTGCCGGGCGTCGTGGGATCGGACGGGACGACCGCCTGCGGTCCGCCGGACGGACGGGCGGCGCCGGACGTCACGGCACCGAACGGGGCCACGCCCGCGGACGGACCGACGGTCGACGAGCCCGGCACGGGGCCGCCGGCCGCGTCCCCACTCGCGAGCCCGTGCTCCGGCGCGGACGGGCCGCCGCCCAGCGGGGACGGCAGGTTGCCGGTTCCGGCGGCGACGGCGACCCCGCACAGCGCGGTGGTGCCGAGCACGACGGCAGTGGCCTTCGTGCTGAAGGCCCTGGCCAGCGCGGCGGTTGCCATCGATCGTCTCCGGACGGGGGTCACTGTCGGGTCGGGCGCGAGACTCGCCTTCCGGAACGCGGCCAGGGCGGCCTCCTCCCCGGCCAGTTCCTCGACCGTCGCGGGAGCGGCGGCCGCGGCGAGCACCCGGGCGAGCTGCCCGGGACCGCCGTCCGGTCCGGTGAGCGAGGCGTCCTGCCCGGCCGACGGGCCGCCCACGGCACCGCCGAGCAGCTGCTCGGCGGCATCACGGTCGATCCGACGGGATCGGTTGGTGCTCATCTCATGTCCTTCAGCGTCGCGGCCCGGCGTTCTGTCACACCCTGCGGAGAACTTTTTTTCGCGGGTTTCCCCGTGGGTCGCCCGGCGGCCTCGCCCGCGCTCACTCCGGCGGCTGTTCCGGGGGCGGTCCCGGCAGTGGTTCCGGCGGCCGTTCCGGCGGTTTCGGGCCCCGTACCGGCCTCGGCGCGGGCCGCCCGTCCGCCGGCCCGGGCGGCCGGGATGCCGCCCCCGGACGCGAGCGGCTCGACCAGCTTGGCCAGCCGCCGCAACCCCCGGTGGGCGGCCATCCGGACGCTGCCGGCCCGCTTGCCGAGCACCCGGGCGGCGCTCTCCGCGTCCAGCTCCATGACCACTCTCAGCAGCACGGCCTCGGCCTGGTCGCGCGGCAGCCGGGAGATCAGGGCCAGCGCGTCGGCGGTGCCGACCGTGGTCAGCGCGGCCCGCGCGGTGTCGTCCCCCGCCGCCAGCTCGGCCAACTGTTCGACGGGCAGGTCGGCGACCGGACGGCGACGCCGGGCGCGCAGGTGGTCGAGGGCGCGGTGGCGGGCGACGGTGGCGGCCCAGCCGCGGAAGGCGTCCCCGTCCCCGGAGAAGCCGCGCAGGTCCCGGGAGATCTGCAGCCAGGCCTCGGACGCGATGTCCTCGGCGTCCTGCGCGTCCTCCGGCCGACCTCCGACCAGCACCCGCAGGTAGCGCAGCAGGCCCGGCTGCACCGTCCGGAACAGCAGCCGGAACGCCTCCTCGTCCCCGCCCTGCGCGGCCCGGACCGCCTCGGTCAGGTCGGGGCGGGCGGAGGCCGGGCCCGGTGGCGGGCCGTCGGGTGGTACTGGTCCGGACCGGCCGACGGGGCCGTCGGTGCCCGCTCCGGGGCGCTCTGCACTCTGCACCCGCCACATGATGCGCCATTCGGGCGAACACTTCGGCTCCGGCCGAACGACCGGCGCGACCGGGGCCAAGGTCCCGAGGACTGCTGCCGTTCGCCCACGGCCCGGGCGGGCCCGTCCGCCCTACGTTGTCGGTAGGCGAAGCAACCCGGCCGCCGCCGCACCCGGACGCCGGGTCCGACGGCACTCCCGGCCCGCCACCGCGACCCCGCCCCGTTCGAGGGCGCACGCACGACCCGTACCGGCCCCGGTCGCACACCCCTCCCGGGTTTGGGCCGGCCCTCCGGGGACCAGCACCGACGGGGAACTCCCACCGGCGGGCCTCTCCCCCAGCGCAGGGGCCCGTCCCCGGCGGAGAGCACCACCGACGGGGCGCGGCTCCCCGGCGGGGACCGCCACCGGCAGCACGACGAGCAGGGAAAGACCACGATGACGACCGCCCACGAGCTCCACGAGCACCACGGGCTCCACACGAAGGGCCTGCGCGAGCACCTCGCACCCGCCCTGCGCGCCCTGGGCCTCACCGGGTGGCGCCGGACCTTCAGCCTGCCCGACGCGAGCCACTGGCTGCTGCTCGGCCTGGTCGAGCGCCCCGCCGCCGACCGGGTGCCCTTCACCTTCGACCTCTCCGTGGTCCGCCGCACCGACTGGGCCGTCGCGGACCTCCCCGGGCACCGACCCGACCCGCGCACCCGGTACGGCATCGAGACCTGGCGGGCCCGGATCGGCGAGGTGCTGCCGGTCGGCGAGGACGTCTGGTGGGAGGTGCTGCCAGGGCCGCGCTGGCAGCTCCCGCTGGACGACGCCGTCGCCGCCGTCCGCCACTACGGCCTGCCGGAGCTGCGGCGCCGGGCCGAGGCGGACCGCGCCCCTACCGGGGAGGCCTACCTGCTCCCCGCCGAGCTGGAGGCGGTCAACGCCGCGCTGCTGACCGCCTCGGTGGCCCGGGTGCAGCGCGCCGAGCTGGCCGACAAGGCACTGGTGCTGACCGGCGCCTGGACCTCGGGCGACGGCGTCGCCCGGACCGTCCTGGCCGGGGTCGCCCGGGGCTTCCTGTCCGCCGGGGACGAACGCTTCGGCACCGTCCGCTGCCTGGACACCCTGGGCCGCGAGCTGTGGACCTTCCCCGTCGGGGAGTAGCCCCCGGGGGGCACCCCGCTTCCCGGGCGAGGCAGGGGAAGCAGCAGGTCGGAGGCGGTGTCACGGCGCGCACCATGACAACTGTCACGCGGATGACGCAACGGACGGCACTGCTCTGACGGAGGGTCCGGCGGAAAGACTGGAGGCACGACGCGGGCAGTGGCCCGCGGCCACCAGCCGGGGAGGAACCCACCGTGAGCCAGACCGTCAGTGCCGCCGCCGTCACCAGCACCGCCGCCGCTCCCGCCCTGGCCGTCACCGCCGCCCACGCCAAGACTCCCAACCCGCTGGTCTCCGGGCTCCGCCCGCTCGCCCTCGACGTGGCCGCGCCGCTGGCCGGCTACTACCTGCTGCACTCGGCCCTCGGCCTGAGCGAGTTCGCCGCGCTGGCCTGGAGCAGCGCCTTCCCGGCCGCCCGGACCGTCCTCGGCCTGCTGGGCGAGCGCAGGCTGAACCTGTGGGCCGCCCTGATGCTGACCGTCAACCTGGCGGGCCTGGCGCTGACCTTCGTCACCGGCGACGCCCGACTGATGATCGCCAAGGACGGCGGCCTGAGCGGCACCGTGGCGCTGGCGATCCTGGTCTCCGCGCTGATCGGCCGGCCGGTGATGACCCCGATGCTGATGCCCTTCCTCACCAAGGGCCGGACGGAGCGCGCCGCCGCCTGGCAGCGGCTGGTCGAGGGCCGGGCGGCCGGATCGCGGGCGTTCCGCCGCCACGAGCGGCTGTTCTCGGGCATCTGGGGCACCGCGCTGCTGGCCGAGTGCGCGGCCCGGGTGGTCGGCGCCTTCACCCTGCCGGTGTCGACCATGGCCTGGCTGTCCACCGTCCTCCTGATCGGCGCGATCGTGGCCGGTTCGATGCTCGGCCAGATCGCGGTCGAGCCGATGGAGCGGCTGGTCCGCGCCGAGGCCGAGGCCCCGACCGCCGCCTGAGCGCGCCGCACCCTCCCCTCCCCGTCGCTCCCCTCCCCGCGGCTCCCCTCCCCTCCGGCTTCGCTGAACAGCCGGTTCCGAGGACTCGAACAGCGAGGAACCATCCGGATCCCCCGGGAGTCGTTCATAACGAGGGGGTAACGGGACCCCCGACCGAGGAAAACGGGGATCCCATGAACCGGACGACGTACGCGCCGAGCAGCACCGAGGAACGCACCCTCGTCTGGGACGGCTGCCTGAACGTCCGCGACCTGGGCGGGCTGCCCACCGCCGCCGGCCGGCTCACCGCCCGCGGCGCGATGGTCAGGGCGGACAACCTGGACCGCCTCACCGCCGAGGGCTGGGACGCCCTCCTCGACCACGGCGTCCGCACCGTGGTCGACCTGCGCAACACCGAGGAGTACAAGCCGCTCCTCCCGCTCCCCGAGGACGTCGAGCTGGTCCGCGTCCCGCTGGACGAACTGGCCGGCCCCGCCTGGTGGGAGGCCCACGGACGACTGGACGGCACCCCGCTCGCGCTCCGCCCGTACCTGGACCACTGCCCGCACGCCGCCGCCGCGCTGGTCTCCGTGATCGCCGGCGCCCGCCCCGGTGGCGTGGTCGTGCACTGCGGCGCCGGCCGTGACCGCACCGGCCTGGCCACCCTCCTGCTGCTCTCCCTGGCCGGGGTCGACCGGGCCGCGATCACCGAGGACTACCTGATGAGCGGCCCCAACATCCGCCCGCTGTACGGGATGCTGGGCCTGCCCGACCCGTACCGCCGGATCGACGCGGTGCTCGCCGAGGCCGGGACCACCGCCGAGGCCGCCCTGGCCGCCGCGCTCGACGGGTTCGACCCGGTCGGCTACCTGCTCGCGGCCGGTGTCACGCCCGAGCGGATCGCCGCCGTCCGGGAGCGGCTGCTGCCCGCCGCGTAGCGCGGGCCGCCGGAGCCCCTTCGGCGCGTCGGGGCTCGTGAAAAGACCTTCGAAACCATCGTCAACCGATGGTTGACGATCCTCGGATCGACAACCTACGGTTGACGCATGGAGAATCCCGTTGTTCCCAACACCACTCCGCTGCGCCTCGACGACCTGATCGCCGCGATCAAGCAGGTCCACACCGACGCGCTCGACCAGCTCTCCGACGCGGTCATCGCCGCCGACCACCTCGGCGAACTCGCCGACCACCTCATCGGCCACTTCGTCGACCAGGCCCGCCGCTCCGGCGCCTCCTGGACCGACATCGGCCGCAGCATGGGCGTCAGCAAGCAGGCCGCCCAGAAGCGCTTCGTCCCCAAGGACCCGGGCACCCCGAACGACCTCGACCCGAGCCAGGGCTTCAGCCGGTTCACCCCCCGGGCCCGCAAGGTCGTGGTGGCCTCGCAGGAGGAGGCCCGGAAGGCGAGCAACGCCGAGATCACCCCGGTGCACGTGCTGCTCGGCCTGCTCGCCGAGCCCGAGGGCATCGCGATCAAGGCGCTCGCCGCCCAGGGCGTCACCCCGGAAGCCGTCCGCACGGCGGCCACCGCCGCGCTGCCGACCGCCGTCGAGCAGACGGTGCCCGCGCTGATCCCCTACGACGCCCAGGGCAAGAAGGTGATGGAGCTGACCTTCCGCGAGGCGCTCAAGCTCGGGCACAACTACGTCGGCACCGAGCACCTCCTGCTCGCGCTGCTGGAACTGGAGAACGGCCAGGGCGTGCTGGCCGGGCTGAAGGTGGACAAGGCCGAGACGGAGGCCTTCGTCTCCGAGGCGATCGCCGCCATCATCGCCGCCCGGAACCCGGAGTCCGAGTCCCAGGAGTGAGTCGCCACCGATGTCCTGACCCGGGCGCGACGACCGCCCGGGGCAGGGCACTTGCGCTGCGACTTCGGCTGCGGCGTCCGCTTCGGTGTCCCGCGCGCGCTTCCGCGTCCGCTCAGAACCCGGAGACGTTGGTGGTGACGATCCGGACCCGGCCGGCCTCCGCCGCCTCCAGCGCCGCCCGCAGCCGGGCCGAACGGGCCGGCCCGAGCAGGCCCATGGCCTCCTCGGTCGACACCCAGCGGTAGTCGTCCAGCTCACCGGCCGGGACGGTCACGGGGGTGTCGTCCGGGACGGTGCCGAAGTCGAACAGGAAGTGCTGGGCGGGGTGGTCGAGTTCGGCCGAGGCATGGGTCCAGGAGATGGCCAGCAGCTCGCCCGCCTCCTGGACGATGCCGGTCTCCTCCTCCAACTCCCGTACGGCGCACTCGACCGGGCCCTCCCCGAGGTCGATCGTGCCGCCCGGGAACTGCCAGTGCTCGCGGTACCCGGCCTTCACGATCAGGATCCGGCCGGACTCGTCCCGCAGCAGGCAGCCCGCCGCCGCGTAGATCCGGGGCAGGGACGCCAGCCACTCCTCGCGGGACTTCAAGGGCTCGGTCGTCACGGTGCTCCTCCTGGGGCAGAGTGGGTTCGGTCGCCCCCACTCTGCCACCCGACCGATGACTCCCGGCCGCCTCAACGGTCCTATCCGCCATGGACACCATGACGACCGCACCGCGCCGTAGCGCCCTCCTGACCTGCGACCTGGGCGCACTCACCGCCCCCGACCTGGCCGTCGTCGACGCGCTCGCCCGGCTACGGCTGGCCGCCGCCCGACACGGGGTGGCCGTGGTGCTGCGGAACGTCGGCGGCCCGCTGCGCGAACTGCTGGCGTTCAGCGGGCTCTCGGCGCTGCTGCCGGGCCCGGCCGACCTCGCCGACCTGCCGGGCCTGCCGGGCCTCCCGGACCTGCCGGAGCTGCCGGAGCTGCCGGAGCTACCCGGCGGCGGGCTCGGCCGGCACGGCGGGCTCGGCGGGCTCGGCGTCGAGCCGGGGCGGGAGGCCGAAGAGCGGGAAGAGCACGTCGGTGTCCAGGAAGTTGGTGAAGCCGGTGATCTTGTCCCCTGACACCTCCGGCACGATCAGCGCCCACGGTTCGTGCCCGCCCTCCGGGCTCGGCCGGTACTGGCCGAAGGCCGGCCCGCCGTTGGCCGTCACCGGGAGCAGCTGGGAACCGCGGCAGCCGTGCCCGGGGCCCAGCATCCACTCCCGGAGCTCGTCCCGACCACGCAGCCACATCGCGAACGGCGGCATGTTGAGCGTGACGTCCTCGTGCAGCAGCGCGGCGAGGCCGTCCATGTCGTACGCCTCGAAGGCGCGGACGTAGCGGTCCAGCAGCGCGCGGTGCTCCTCGTCCAGCTCCGGGGCCGGCCGGACCGCCGAGCCGTCGGCGGCGAGCGCCGCCCGGGCACGCTGGAGCGCGCTGTTGACCGAGGCCACCGTGACGCCCAGCAGTTCGGCCACCTCCGCGGCCTTCCAGCCGAGCACCTCGCGCAGGATCAGCACCGCCCGCTGCCGGGGCGCGAGGCGCTGGAGCACGGCGACGAAGGCCAGCTTCACCGACTCGCGCTGGGCCGCCACGTCCGCCGGATCCCCCGTCTCGGACAGCACCCGGCCGTCCGGCGCCGGGCCGATCCACGTCACCTCGGGCAGTTGGGTGTCGTACGCGGTGGCCACCGTGACCGGCCCGGCCAGGTCCATCGGCCGGGCCCGGCTGTTGCGGCCGTTCAACGCGTCCAGGCAGACGTTGGTGGCTATTCGGTACAGCCAGGAGCGCAGCGCGGAGCGCCCCTCGAAGCCCCCGTGCCCGCGCCAGGCGCGGACCATCGTCTCCTGCACGGCGTCCTCGGCCTCGAAGACCGAGCCGAGCATGCGGTAGCAGTAGCCGGTCAGCTCGGTGCGGTACCGCTCCAGCTGGAGCTCGACCGGCTCCTCCGTGATCACGTCGGTCATGGTGCGCCCCGCCCCCGTCGTCCTGCCGTGCCGTGTGCCCTGGTGAACGGGAGGAACGTAGCGCACAGCACTGACAACCGCCCCTCCGGCACCACGCGGCCCAGCGGGGGCGAGGGTGGCGGTGGCGGTCCTCCTCGCGGCCCGACCCGGCAAGGCCCCTGACCGCGCGTCAGGGGCGGGCGGCCACGAACCGGCCGCCCGCCCCGCGGTGTGCCGCGACTCAGTGGGCGGAGTGCTTCTCCGCGCCGCGGTGCCGGTGCCCCTTGAGCTCGGCGTGCATCGCCGGGGTCGCGTGCATCGTCGTGCCCGGCGCATCCCTTCCGCCGTGCCGGAAGACCCCGCCGGCGCCGAACCCGGCGGCGGCGTGGGTCATCGCGCCGGCGCTCGGCTCCGGTGCCAGCCGGATGGGCGGGCTCGCCATGCCCCGGCGCTCCAGCAGTTCCTGCGTTCCCTGGCGGAACTTGGCGGTGCTGCCGGGCATTCGCTTGGTCATCGTCGACCTCCCTTCGTCGGCCACCGGCCGGACGGATGCCGGCCGGAGGGGCCACACGGGCGTTATGTCCGGATTTTATCCGGGTTGCGGGGCCACGCCACCGCAGAGAAGCCGTGCGGGGAGGGGAGAGCGCCTCAGTCGCCTCAGTCTCCTCAGCCGCCTCAGCCCATGAGCTCGTGGACGAAGCACCAGCGCCAGTCCTCCCCCGGCTCGTACGAGCGGATCACCGGGTGGGAGGTGTTGTGGAAGTGCGCGGTGGCGTGCCGCTGCGGCGAGAAGTCGCAACAGCCGACATGCCCGCAGTCCAGGCAGATCCGCAGGTGCACCCAGTCCCGACGGCCCTGCGCCAGGCAGTCGGCGCAGCCGTCCGCGGGCGGCCGGGGCTCGATGTTCCGAGGGGCCAGAGCGAGGTCTTCGCAGGCGCTCATGACTGAAGGCTATGCCGCCCCGGTGCGGGGCGCCCGCTCTGGGCGAGGGGCGCGGCGCCGGCCCGGGGCGCCGGCTGGTCGCGACGGCCGATGGCGACGGCCGGTGGCGACGGCACCGGTCGAAATCCGCGCCACCCGGCGGCAGTTCGCCCACCGGGGCGCGCCCGGGCCCGGGTCCGCCGGAGCGGTCCGGCGACGGTCCCGGCAGGGCGTCCCGGGGGCGGTCCCGCCGATCCCCCTGCTCTTCGATGATCCGCGCCTCCCGCACCGCCGACGCCACCGGCCCGACAGGCGTGGCGCCCGTCCCGGGGACAGTGCCGAATCCCCGCTCCGTGCCCACGGACGGCATGGGAGCATGCCATCCGTGGCGATCGTGACGGGGAGAACGAACGGCGACACCGGCGGCGACCCCGGCGGTGCGCCCGCGCGGCAACGCGGCGCGGGGACGCGGGACGGCGACAACAGCGGCGCCGACGTCAGAAGCGGCAGCCGCGACACCGGGGCCCCGGCCGGCGGCAGCGCCGCACGGGCCACCACCCGGATACCCGGGCAGAGCGGCGGCGGCCGGTTCCGGACCCGCCCGCTGCCCGCCACCAGTCGGGTCCGGCAGCCCGTCGCCCTGATCCGGCTGCTCGGCGGCCTGTTCGCCATCGCCCTCACCCTGCTGCTCGCCGACTACGCCCGCGCCACCACCAGCGGCATCGCCGCCGACGTCGCCGAGGCGGCCGCGCTGGTGCCGCGCCCGCTGTCGGGCCTGGCCGCCGGGCTCACCACCGCCGCCGTCCTGCTGCTCCCGGTCGGCCTCGCCGTCCGCCGCCTGCTGGGCCCCGACCGGCGGCGCGCCCTCCAACAGGTCTCCGACGGGCTGCTCGCCGCCGTCCTCGCCTACGGTGCCACCCTCGGCCTCGGCCTGTGGGCCGACGACCTCGCCCCGGTCTCGCTGCTCACTGCGCTCACCCAGCCACCGCCCGGCGGCGGGCTGGGGCACACCGAACCCGTCTACGGCTACCTCGCGCCCGTCCTCGCCTTCATGACCGCCTCCGGCAGCCGGGAACGCCGCCTGTCCTGGACCGTCCTCGTCCTCTCCGGCCTCGCCGGGCTGACCGGCGGGTACGCCACCCCCACCGCGCTCCTGCTCGGGCTGCTGATCGGCTGGACCGGCGCCCACGGCACCCTGTACGCCGTCGGCACCCCCGACCCCTGCCCACTACCCGGCGAGGTCCTGCGCGCCCTACGCGACAGCGGCCTGCGCCCGGTCGAGGCCAAGCCGGCCGGGCCCGACCGCTACCGGGTCCGGCAGGCCGACGGCCTCCCCGAGCTCGACGTCCAGATCCTCGACCGGCAGGCCGTCACCGCGGCCGCCGTCCAGCGCGCCTGGCGCCGACTGCGCCTGCGCACCGCCCCCGACCCGCGCGTCCTGCGCTCCCCGCGCACCGGGCTGGAGCACGAGGCACTCGTCACCTACGCGGCCCTCGCGGCCGGCGTCCGCACCCGCCGCATCGCGGCCACCGCCGGCCTCGGCCAGGACACCGCCCTCATCGCGTACGAGCGGCTGGCCGGACGCACCCTGGACGAACTCGCCGACGAGGAGATCACCGACGATCTGCTCACCGACGCCTGGCGGCAGCTCGCCCTGCTCCAGCGCCGCGAGATCGCCCACCGCGCCCTCGTCCCCTCCTCCCTGCTGATCGACGACTCCGGCGCGGTACACCTGGTCGACTTCGCCGACGGCGACATCGCCGCCACCGAACTCGTCCTCTGCTGCGACCTCGCCCAGCTCCTCACCACCCTCGCCCTGCGCGCCGGCGCCGCCCGCTCCGTCCACACGGCCACCGCCGTCCTCGGCCCCGACCCCGTCGGCGCCGCCCTCCCGCTCCTCCAGCCCATCGCCCTCACCCACACCACCCGCCGCGCCCTCAAGCAGCACGCGAAGCACGCTGCCGCCGGGGCGGCCGGGGGCACGGGTGCGGTGAAGGACGCCCACGCGGCCGGCGGCGCGGCCGCAGGGGCGGCCGGGGGCGCAGGAACCGGCGCGGGCGCGGGCGCGGTGAACGACGCAGGCACGACCGGCGACGTGGCCGGGGGCGTCGGCACGGCCACCCTCGCGCCCCCGCGCGGACACGAGGCAAGCGACACGGGCACAGCCACCGTCACGGCCGGGCACGACAACGCAGCCGACACCGACGCGGCCGACCTCGACGCCCACGCGGCCAGCGACGCGGCCGGGGACACCGGCACAATCACCGTCGCCGCCCCACGCAAACGCGAGGACGCCGACGCAGCGGACCGCGACGCGCGCGCGGCCGGGGGCGCCGTCGCCGCCCCGGCAGGCGACGGGTCCAGTGCCCGCGCCGCCGCCCGCCCGGAGCCCGGCCCGGAGGCCCCCGCCGCCGCGCCCGGTGGCCTGCTCGACGAGATCCGCGCGGAGGTCCTGCGTACCCGCCCGCAGGTGGTGGGCCGGCCGGTGCGGCTGGAGCGGTTGCGGCCGCGGACGCTGCTGGTCGTGGTGGGTGGGGTGATGGCCGGGTGGCTGTTGCTCCCGCAGTTGTTCGCCGCGGAGGACAACCCGGTCTCCGCCCTGGCGGACGCCGATCCCTGGTGGCTGCTGCTGGCGGTGCTGGCGGCCGCGACCAGCCACGTCGCAGCGGCCATGGGCTTCGTCGGTTTCGTTCCGGAGCGGCTGGACTTCCGCAACGCGGTGCTGGCGCAGGTGGCCGGGTCGTTCGTGAAGCTGGTGTCGCCGGGCGGTGTCGGCGGGATCGCGCTGAACACCCGGTTTTTGCAGCGGGCCGGGATCCCGACCGCCCAGGCGCTGTCCAGCGTCGGCGTGGGGAACCTGATCGGGCTGGCGCTGCACCTGTTGCAGCTCGGCGCCTTCGTCTACCTGGTGGACTTCGCGCCGGGCAGCTCCGAACTGGACGCGCTGTCCGCGGTGGTCGGCGGGCTGGCGGGTGCGGTCGCGCTGCTCGCGGTGGTGTCGGCGATCCCGGTGGCGCGGCGGTGGCTGGCGACGCGGCTGCGGCCGCTGACGGCGGAGGTGCTGCCGCGGCTGCTGGACCTGCTGCGCAGCCCTTCCCGGCTGGCGGTGGGGGTGACCGGCCAGCTGCTGGTGTCGCTCTGCCTGATCGCCTGCCTGTACTGCAGTGTCCGGGCGATCGGCCGGGAGCCGTCGTTCGCCGCGGTCGCGGTGGTGTTCCTGGTGGGCAACGCGGTGGGCAGCGCGGCACCGACCCCGGGCGGGGCCGGCGCGGTGGACGGGATGCTGCTCGGGCTGCTCCAGCAGACCGCGTCGATGGAGCGGGGCGGCGAGCTGGCCGCGGTGGCGCTGTACCGACTGCTGACGCTGATCCTGCCGGTGCTGCCGGGGTGGGCGGCCTTCGTCTGGTTGCAACGCCGCCGGGCCCTGTAGCCGCCGGGGGGCACTCGCCCGCTACTCCCGGTACTCCTCCTCGTCGTGCCGCACCGGCCGGGTCTGTTCCACGACGTCGGCGACGTTGGTCGCCGGGTCCGCGCCGAGGGCCCGGCGCTCGGCCACCTCGTCGTAGGTGTCGCCCTCGGATGCCTTCTCGTCGGGCTCGACGGTCTCGGCGGTCTCCTCGATCAGGTATTCCTCGTGCTGTTCCTGCGGCATGGCATCCGTCCTCACTGTTCGGAGGCCTTCACGGGCCCGGCTGGCGGTACTGGCAGTATCCGCCGCCCAGCGCCCGGACGCGACGTGCCGACACTGCTCCGGCGTGTTGCCGGGGCTTGCGGGATTCCCCGGCCGACCGGACGGATTGACCCACGAAACCACCTCCTGAATGACCCAGAGAGGGGGTTCATTCCGCACCTAGGGTCGTAGCCATGACGACGAACGAGAACACCGTGACCGCCCGGGCCGCCGAGATCACCGAGGCCCCCGCCCGCCTCGAGTACGCCCGCACCGTCCCCAAGGTGTTCCGCGCGATGATCGCCTTGGACGCCGCCGCCCGCGAGGGCCTGGACCCCGCCCTGGTCGAGCTCGTCCAGATGCGCACCTCCCAGCTGAACGGCTGCGCGTACTGCCTGGACATGCACGCCAAGGACGCCCGCAAGGCCGGCGAGACCGACGAGCGGATCTACCTGCTGCCGGTCTGGCCGGAGGCCCCGGCCGGGGTGTACACCGAGCGCGAGCGGGCCGCCCTGGCGCTGGCCGAGGAGATCACCCGGATCGGCGGTGGCGTCTCGGACGCGGTGTACGCCCGGGCCGCCGCGCACTTCGGGGAGGCCGAGCTGGCGCAGCTGATCTCGGTCTGCTTCACCATCAACGCCTGGAACCGCATCAACGTGGCCACCCGCAAGACCCCCGGCACCGCCTGACCGCGCCACCCGGCCGCAGCTCCGTCCGGGGCGGCGGCCGGAGCGGCGAGCGGGGTGGCGAGCGGGGCGGCGAGCGGGGCGGCGAGCGGGGCGGCGGCCGGAACGCCGTCCGGGCCACCGGGGGTACGATCGGTGCCGTACAAAGGGCTAACCCACACCCACCCGGTGGCCCCGAGGCCCATACGAACGACGGGGAAATCATGTCCGGCTCGCACTACTTCACCGGTGCACCCGAGGTCGCCAGCGACCGCCGGCCGATCACGGTCTCCCTCCCGGACCTCACCCTGGAACTGACCACCGACACCGGGGTGTTCTCCCGCAGCCGGCTCGACCCGTGCACCCGGATCCTGCTGGAGCACGCCCCGCAGCCGCGGGTGCGCGGCCCAATCCTGGACATCGGCTGCGGCTACGGTCCGATCGCCCTGACCTGGGCGAGCCGCCGCAAGCGCCTCCCGGTCTGGGCGGTGGACGTCAACGAGCGCGCCCTGGAGCTGGTCCGGCTGAACGCCGAGGCGCTGGGGCTCGGCAACGTCCAGGCCTCCCTGCCCGACGACGTCCCGGAGGACGTCCGCTTCGCCACCATCTACTCCAACCCGCCGATCCGGATCGGCAAGGCCGCGCTGCGCCGCCTGCTCACGCACTGGCTCGACCGGCTCACCCCGGACGGCTCGGCGTTCCTGGTGGTGCAGAAGCACCTGGGTTCGGACTCGCTCCAGAAGTGGCTGAACGAGCAGGGCTACCCGACCACCCGGGTCACATCGGTCAACGGGGTGCGGATCCTGGAAGCGCGGCCCCGCCCCGAGGTGGGCGAGGGCTCCGAGAGTGGACGAGGTACGACGACGTGAAGCAGCTGCGCGGGACCGAACTGAAGCGTCTGCACCGCTCGTGGCGGCGCAGCAACGAGTTCCGGCTCGCGATGATCCTGGAGAACCTCCAGTCGCCGTTCAACGTCGGCTCGGTGGTCCGCACCGGCGCGGCGATGGGCGCCGAGAAGCTGTACCTGGTCGGGGACACCCCGTCGGTGCGCTCGTCCGGCGCGCAGAAGGCGGCGATGGGTACCGACAAGTACCTGAAGGTGGAGCACTTCCCGACCGTCGCCGAGGCCGTGGCGGCGGCCAAGGCGGACGGCTACAAGGTCGTCGGCCTGGAGCTGGCGGACGAGGCGGTGCCGATGTTCGCCGCCGAGCTGACCCCGGCGGTGGCCTTCGTGCTCGGGCACGAGGACCGCGGGATCACGCCCGAGGCGCTGGCGCTGTGCGACCAGGTGGTGTTCGTGCCGCAGCTGGGCCGGGTCGGCTCGCTGAACGTCTCGGCGGCCGCGACGGTGGCCTGCTACGAGGCGCGCCGGCAGGGCTACGCGATCAGCGGCACCCCGGACGGCGACCTCGCGGGTGACCTCGGCGACGACGAGTAGCGAGCAGCCGAACAGGCGGGTCGCGCGGCCGGGTGGCCGCCCGAAGCGCGCGTGGAGCCCGGTCCGTCTTCCGACGGGCCGGGCTCCCGGCTTCGGTCGACTCTTCAGCCCTTGACGTTCCGTCGGACGGAACCGACCAGGAACACCACCGCGAGCATCGCCGCGGACAGCGCCCCGACCGGCAGCGGCCCGGGCCCCGCCGGACTGCCGTTCACGCGTATGGCGCCCATGAAGTCGACGGCGGAGACGTTGTTGACGAGCATCCACCAGAGCGGCAGGTAGATCGCCTGGAAGAGCCGGTGGCTCCGGCTCACCACGCCGAGCGCCATGGCCAGCGAGGGGACGAACAGCGCGCCGCCGAGCCAGCAGGCCGCCCCCGCGGCGTCGCCCGCCACCAGGATGCGGATCAGCGGGGCCACGCCCGTCACCGCGGTGAGCACCAGCCCGGACGCCCATTCGGCGAGCAGCCGGCGCCGGGCCGACGGGTAGGCGCCGAGCAGCACCTCCAGACCGTTCTCGACCTGCTGGCTGCCGAGCCGGGACCAGACCAGGACCGGCCACAGCCACGCCAGCGGTAGAAGCAGGCCGGTGACGGCGTTCAGCGGCAGCGCGAACCCGGCCACCGTCAGCCCGGCCGCGACCAGCCACCACCAGCGGGAGACGCCCTGCACCAGGATGCGGAGCTCGCCCGCGAGCAGCCGGCCGAACGCCCCCGCCCGCCGCGGTTCGGTCCGCGGCAGGGCGCCCGGCGCGGCCGCCCAGCGCGCCCCCGCGGGATCCGGCCCGTCGAGCGCGGACGGCCCGCCCGCCGCCTCGGCGCCCGTCGGCACCGCGACCGTACCGGCCGACCCGCGCGCGGGGTCGAACCTGCCGAACCACAGGGCCGGCAGCAGCGCCACCGCGACCGCCGCCAGGAGCAGCGCCAGCCGGGCGAGGACGAATCCGGCGGACGGGTCGAAGCCGCCCCAGTGGAAGGTGCCCAGCGGGGTGTCGACCTTGGTCAGGCCGAGGCTGAACCCGCCCGGGTCGGCCGTCCCGTGCCGGGCCTCCAGTGCCGCGCCCATCGACCGCGCGACCTGGTGTACCCCGAGGCCGTCCAGCGGTGCGGAGGCCGACTGCCCGCCGATCGCGAGCACCATGGCCAGCACGAACCAGACGACGTTCCCGAAGCCGCCCCGCAGCAGCGGCACCGTCTCGAACAGCAGCGCCGCCGCCGCGGTGAGCGCCATCAGGGGCAGCGAGAGCAGCAGGAACGGTTCGAGCAGGCGGATCGGGTCGACCGTGCGGTCCTCGCCGCGGGCGAGTTGCATCAGCAGCGCGGTGACGGCCAGCACGCCGACCATGGAGGCGAGCACCAGGAGGTTGCTCAGGAACTTGGCCAGGAGGTACCGGTCGGTGCGCAGCGGTGTCGCGGCGAGGATCAGGCCGACCCCGGTCGTCCCGTCCCGGGCGATGCCGCTGCGCACCACGTAGAAGCCGCCGAAGGTGAGCCAGAGCGCACCGGCCAGGGCGGTGACGACGCCGACGTAGGCGCTGTTGTAGACGCCCCGGTTGCCGCCCACGTCCATGATCGTCCAGTGGCCGCCGGCGTCCGGTACGGCCAGGTAGCCGAGCCCGACCGCGGCGAGCAGCGTCACGGCGTACACCGGCCGGCGCACCCGGTCGCGGAAGTCGCCGACCGCCATTGCGACGAGCAACGACCCGGGCGCCGCCCTCCCGGGCGCGTTCACCGCCGCGCTCATCGCCGCACCGCCCGCCGACCGGCCGGCCACCCGGCGCCGCCCCGCTCCCCCGCCCCGTGGATGACGCCCAGGTAGGCGTCCTCCAGGTCGGGCGGCACCCGGACCGCGTCGGGCTGCGGCTGCTCGGCGGCGAGCAGCCGCAGCCTCACGCCGTTCCCCGTCCGCACCATCCGGCTGACCACGTGGCGGGCCTGTACCTCCAGGAGGTCCGCGGGGGCGACCACGGCCTCCCAGACCTGACCGTCGATCTCGCGGAGCAGTTCGTCGGGCGCGCCGCGGCGCAGCAGCCGGCCCCGCGCGACCACGGCGATGTCGGAGGCGACGGACTCGACGTCGGAGACGATGTGGGTGGACAGCATCACCACCCGGTCCGCCGCGAGTTCGCTGAGCAGGTTGCGCAAGCGCACCCGCTCCTCCGGATCCAGGCCGGCGGTGGGTTCGTCGACCACGATCACCCTCGGGTCGGCCAGCAGGGCCTGCGCGATGCCGACCCGGCGGAGCATGCCGCCGGAGTACGCGCCGAGCGGACGCTTGACCGCCTCGGTCAGGTTGACCAGTTGGAGCAGCTCGTCGATCCGGGCCCGGGCGGAGCGGGCGCCGATCCCCTTGGCGGCCGCCAGGTAGGACAGGAACTCCCGCGACGTCAGGTTCGGGTAGACGCCGAAGTCCTGTGGGAGGTAGCCGAGTTCCCGGCGCAGCCGGTCCGGTTCGGCCACCGCGTCGGCGCCCAGGTAGCGGACCCGGCCGGCCGTGGGCCGGGTGACCGTCGCCACGATGCGCATGAGCGAGGACTTCCCGGCGCCGTTCGGCCCCAGCAGGCCCAGCATCCCGGGGCCGAGGTGCATGGTGATGCCGTCGACGGCCCGCTTGCCGCCCTTGTAGTCCTTGGTGATGTCGATCAGTTCGAGCATGGTCTCCGTCTTCCCGGCCTTCCCCGCGGAAGGGCTCGTCGGCTTCAGCCCTTGAGGTCCGTCTCGCGCCCGTCCCGCAGGACCGCGACGCCCTTGGGGACCTCGACCCGGTACTTGGTGTCGCAGTTCGCGAGCCCGGAGCAGCCCGCCCGGAGTTCGAGGACGCCGTCCAGCAGTGTCCAGGACTCCTTGGCGGTGCCGAGCTTGCCGCTCGTGTCGAACCAGCGGGTGACCTTGACGTCCTGGCGGTCGGCCGCGACGAGGTCGGCCGGTGCGCCGTGCGCCTTGACGTTCAGGCTGGTGCCGGCGAACGCGAAGGTCTTGTCCTCGGGCGTGGCGTCCGTGGCGTCGGCGCACCCGGCGAGCGGGACGAGGGCGGCCACCGCGAGGGCGAGCAGGACTGGTGCGGACGGGCGTCGATCCACCGGGGCCTCCTTGCGGCCGGGTTCGGTTTCGGGGCGCGCTCCCTGGGCAGGTGAGCACGCTCGCAAGCCTGGCCGATCCGCGGCCTCCTGCCATCTGCCGTTCGGCAGATATCCGGTGGGGGCGAAGGCGGTCCGCTGTGCCGAAAGGGGGAGTTCGGCGCGCCGAGAACAGCGGACGGCCCAGGGGAACAGCGGACGGCCCGGGGGAACAGCAGACGGCCCGGGTCGGATGCCGTCCGACCCGGGCCTCGCCCAACCGCCCGCCCGTGCGGGGAACCGCCCGACCGCGCGGGAACCGCCCCGCTACGCGGCCCCGGCGGGCTGCTCGGCCGGCCGCTCCTCCGCCGCCGCCGAGGCGACGGTGAGCCGCCGCAGGTCGCGGCTGAGCAGCGCCGCCCCGGTGGCCAGCACCACCAGCGCGGCACCCCACAGCAGCGCGGCCCGCACACCGATCCGGCTCGCCACCGGCCCCGCGACCATCTCGCCGATCGGCAGCGCGATGAACGACCCGAGCGCGTCGTAGGAGTACACCCGGGCGAGCCGGTCGGCCGGGATGTTCTCCTGGAGCGACACGTCCCAGGCCACGCCGAACTGCTCCAGCGCCACACCGTTCAGGAACATCGCCACCCCGAGCAGCAGCGCGCCCGGCGCCTCGGCGAGCACGACCAGCGGCGCGGCCTCCAGCACCACCAGGGCCACGCCCAGGAACAGCGCGTGCCGGGCGCGCGAGCGCGCCGCGAGGAAGCCGCCCGCGACGGCGCCCGCCATCTGCGCGGCCAGGACCGCGCCCCACAGGCCGCGCCCGAAGGTGTCGTCGGCGACGCCGAGTCCGAGCACCTGGACGCCGCCGGCCACGACGGCGTTCACCACGGTGAACTGGAGCACCACCGCCACCACCCAGGTGCGGGCGGTGAACTCCCGCCAACCCTCCTTCAGTTCGTGCAGCGGACGGGAGCGTTCGGCGGGCTCGGCGGCGTCGGCGGGCTCACCGGAGTCGGTGCCGCTCGCCGTGATCCGGACGCCGCGGAAGCACAGCGCGGCGAGGAACAGGCAGAGCGCGTTGCCGGCGAGCCCCCACCCCGGACCGATCAGCGCGGCGACCACACCGCCCAGCGAGGCGCCCACGATCATGCCGAGGTTGGTGGCCATCCGCATCAGCGCGTTGGCCGGGCGCAGCACGTCCGCGGGCACGGTCTGCGGGGTCAGTGCCGCCGAGGCCGGCAGCGAGAGCGCGGACAGGGCGCCGTTCGCCACGCTGAGGACGACCAGCAGCGGGATCGAGGTCCAGCCGGCCAGGACGCTCAGCGCGACCACGGCCTGCACCAGGGCGGCGCCGACCGCCGAACCCTGGAGGATCAGGGTCCGGGAGAACCGGTCGGCGACGACGCCGCCGAGGAGCAGCAGCACGACGTTGGCCAGCGAGCGCGCGCCCACGACGAACCCGAGGTCGGTCGTCGACCCGGTGAGGTCGAGGACCGCGAAGCCGAGCACCACGGGTGCCATCGCGTTGGCGAAGTAGATCAGCAGCCGCCCGCCGGCGAGCTGCCGGAACGCCCGGTGCCGGAGCGGTAGGAACGTCTGGCTGCCTGCCGGGGACAGACTCATGCGGTCGGGCTCCCAGGGCTTCGGCCGGTGCCGGCCGGAGCCGGCGGGGAGGACGGGGAGGACGGGGAAACGGTGAAGTGCACGCGCCGGGTGGAGATGCCGAGGTCGTGCACCGCGTACGGGGTGAAGTAGTACGCCTGAGGCGTGGCCTCGGCGGCGATCTCGACCTCGAAGTCGCACCGGGCGCTCTCCCCGGCCCGAACTTCCTTGCGGCTCAAGGCCGGACGCGCACGGGCGTTCAGGTACATGGGCAGCACGATACCCGTGTTGACGGTGCCCGCCCGGTGCGGAGCGACGGTGATCGAGACGCGCAGGGTCGTCCCGGCCTCGACCGTGTCGGGCGCCGACACCCGCAGTTCCGCGCCGTCCACCGGGGAGTTGACCACGTCGCCGCACCGGGCGCAGAGCCCCTGCACCGTGTCGGCGATGACCGGGACCAGCCCCCGCCGGGTGTAACTGCGCAGCGGACGGCCGCAGTTGCACAGCCAGTCGAGGTCGACGGGCTCCTCGGCGAGGCTGCGCTCGCCGAAGTAGGTCGGGAACTGCAGCACGGCGTCGTCGTGGTGCTTGGCGATCCGGTGGGCCAGGGCGAGGTCGAGGGACTTCGTCTCCTCGGCGATCGCGGCCAGCGCGGGCGGGCCGTCCTGGGGCGACAGCGCGACGATGCGCGACGCGTAGCGCAGCACGCCGTCGGAGAGCTGCCGCAGCCGCGGGCGCAGCGGGTAGTCCTCGCCCAGCAGGCCGCTGTCGAGCAGGCCGGACAGCCGGGCCCCGACGGTGTGCAGCGGGAAGTCGGTCGCAGCGGAGACCCCGGCCGAGGCCACCGGGGCCGCCTCGACGCCGGCGGCCGGCTCCGCCCGCTCGGCGACCCCGCCGGACCACAGCCCGATCTGCACGAAGGACGGGTAGGGGTTGATGTCCTTCAGCCGTTCGTTGATCGCCCTGGCCGCGTTCCGCTCGCCGGAGCTCTCGGTGAGCCAGGCGAGGTTCTCCGGGCGCGCGCCGTCGCAGGCCGTCAGGGTGGCGACGACGGTCTGTGCCGGGCCGTCCAGCGCGTCGAGCAGGATCACGTACTTCGGGTCGTACATCGCGTGGTCGGTGAGCGGGCCGCTGAAGCAGTTGGCGAGCACCAGTTCCGCGGCCCTGATCCGCCGGGCGGGGATCAGCTTCTCCTCGGGCTTGGTGCAGCCCAGCCCGTAGGCGCACTTGGGGCCCGCCAGGTTCGGGTCCCGCTCGCCGACCGGGCTCAGCCCGCAGAGGGTGAACTGCCCGAGGTTGAGCTGGTCGTCCTTGCCGTTCCCGTGGAACAGCATCCGGCGCCAGACCCGGTCCAGGGCGATGCCCTGGATGTCCTTGTGCCGGACGTCCTCGGCGCCGAACCAGACGGTACCGGGTGCCGCCGGCAGGGCGTCCAGCTCCGAGATCACGCCGATCCCGCCGTCCGGCGAGGCGTCCGCGTACTGCTTGGCGACGACCCAGCTGACGGTGTGGGCGTCCCGGCCGGTGAGCAGGAACAGGTCCCGGCCCTGGGCGTAGGTCTGCTCGACGACGTCCTGGACGTCGTCCGCGCGCAGGTCGGCGTAGCTGCCGAGGACGAGGACGGAGCCGGTGTCGGGCAGGTCCTCCACCTTCGTGACCCAGGTGCGGGCCAGCGGCCCGGCGAGGCGGCGGACCTCCTCGGGCAGCGAGGCGCCGACCACCACGCCGGTCCCGGCGGGCTCGGGGGTGCGCCGGCCGGCGTAGACGGGCCGGGCCAGCGCGATCCCGTCGAGCAGGTCGCGCCGCGCGCCGGTCCACACCGGGATCGCGGCGGTGCCGGTGCCGTCGGCCAGCCACGCGGTGACGGCCTCGGCGTAGCCCGGCAGGGCCTCGTGGGCGACGAACGGGGATTCCTGTGCCGGCTCGGTCACGCGTCCGCCACCTTGAGCTCGAAGTGGTCGAGCACGGCCTGCATGCGCTGCTCGACCTCGTCGGCGGTGGCGCCCTCGACGTGGACGTAGCCGGTGCTGGCGTGCGAGGCGCGCGGCGGGTCGAGCAGGTCGCCCGGCTGGGCGGTCAGGTGGGCGCCGATGACTCCGGGCAGCCGGAGCAGCTCCTCCTCGGTGCTGATGCTCACCAGGAGGCCGGGCCGGGTGGGCAGCAGCAGGTCGCCGACCGCGCGGTCCAGGGTGTAGTCGGGCACCGGGACCCGGTCGATGTAGGTGTCGAGGATGACGCGCAGGAAGTCGAAGCCGTACGCGAGCCCGTGGTTCATCGGCACCTCGCAGCCGCTGAGGCGGGCCGCGACCTCGCTCATGTGGAACTCGCCCTCCTCGGTGAGGAAGAACTCGCCGTGCAGGTAGCCGTACGGGATGCCCAGCCCGTCGGTCAGCCGCTGGGCCAGCTCCTTGGCGTCGACCGGGAGTTGCTCGCTCGGCGCGTAGGTGATGTTGGCGTTGATCGCCCCGTCCAGGACCTCGATGATCGGGCGGGGGTTCTTGGACAGGTAGGCGTCCACGACCCGGCCGCGGGCGATCACCGCGCAGAGCTGGAACTCCCGGCCGGAGATGTACTGTTCGACCATCCACTCCAGCTGCGGGTCCAGCGGCGGGACGTCCGCGAGCCCGGCCGGCGAGTCGATCCGGTAGGTGCCGATGCAGGAGTCGGAGTCGATCGGCTTGAGGATGACCGGCCAGCCGTGGTCGGCGCCGAAGGCCTCGACGTCCGCCAGGACGGTGACCGGACGGTAGGCCGCGTGCGGGATGCCCAGCTCGGCGTACCGGTCCTTCATGGTCTTCTTGTTCCGCACCCAGGCGACCTGCTCCTCGCTCAGGTGCGGCAGGCCGACGAGGGCGGCGAAGCGCTGGGCGGAGGCCTGGAGGGCCTCGTTCGGGTTGCAGAAGTACTGCGGGCGCTCGCCGACGGTCTCGATCCAGGCCAGGTAGCGGGCGGCCTCCTCCTCGAGCGGGGCGGCGGTCGCCAGGGTGAAGGTCGGCACGTCGGCGGTGCGCTCGACGTACTCCGGGGTGAGCTGGACGGAGTCGAACCGCAGCAGCACGACCGAGACGTCGTCGCGGCTGAGCACGCTGTCGGTGAAGGTCGCTCGACGGCTCTCGACCAGAAGGACGACGGGGCGCTGGGGCGTGGTCATATGGCTTCCTCGCTGGAGCGTTGCTGGGGAGGGGAGTTTGGGGACGGCGGGCCGGTCAGCCGATGACACGGGTCGAGCCGTCCAGGCGCCCGGGGCGGGTGCGCCGCAGGTCGCGGACGACGTTGACGCGCTTGAGCCACCGGTCCTCGCCGTCGTAGTCGGCCCGGAACGCGCGGCGGCCGTGCACCACGTTGCGGTTGTCGACGAAGCAGACGTCGCCGGTGCGGATGAAGACGTCCGTCAGGTTGGCGTCCAGGTGCGCGATCACCCAGTCCAGGGCCCGCGCGGCCTCGGTGTCGTCCGCCCGGGCCCGGAAGAAGTCACGGTCGATGCGCAGCACGGGGGCGTCGGCGTGGCCGCTGAGGATGGCGACCGGGTCCATCGGCGCCTCGTCCTCGGCGAACTCGTGCGAGGAGTCGGGGATCGCGACGAACCTCGGCTGGGCGAGCACCCGCGCCACGTCCGCGGGCATCCGCCGGACGTCGACGTGCGAGACGGTGGTGGCCACCTCGGTGCTGTTGCGCAGCGCGAACAGGCCGACCCAGTCGGCGCGGTGGGGGGAGAAGGCGTCCTCGGTGTGCCAGCCCAGCTCGAGTTCGCTGGAGGCGGAGACCAGGCTCTGCTCGTAGCCGCGGCTGGGCAGCACGTCGGTGACCAGCCGGCCGGACTGCTGGGTGGCCCAGCCGATGATGTCGCCGAGCAGGGCGGAGTACAGCACCAGCAGGGCGCCGTAGACGTGGCTCGGCTCGGTGTCGGCCTCGCTCCAGTGGGCGGGGGTGTGGCCCAGTGCGCGCTGGTCGACGATGTTGCCGCTGATCACGGTCGCGTGCGTCCGCTCGTCCCGGCGCGCGGCGTTGAGGTGGCGGCGCACCGCGAGCGGCAGCTCCTGGGCGAGCACCGGGGCCTCGTCCAGGAAGCGCAGGTCGTTGGTGGCCTTGAAGGTCCTGACGCAGTCCGCGGCCAGCTCGTGGGCCGCGCGGGCGTCCTGCTCGGTCAGTTCGAGGATGTGGTGGAACCGGCCCTGGGTGTCGGCCTGTCCGTCAGCTGCAGGGATGTGTGCCATCGCAGTCATGGATGAACCTTGTGTTCGTGAGGGGTTTGGAGCGCGGGAGGCGGGAGGCGGGAGGTGTGAGGCGGGATCAACCGCCGGGCCGGAGGCCGGCCGCCGCGTGCTCGTTGAGGAAGTCAAGACACAGGTCGCGCAGGTCCTCGGGGTGAACCACCCGCCAACCGGTCGGCACCGGAACGGAGTTGGGCCACAGGGCCGGAAGGTCACGGTCGTCGGCGAGGACGACGAAGGTCCCGTACTCGTCCTCGAAGGGGTCCTCGGACCACGGCTCGTCGAGGATCTCCAGGCTCCCGTCCGAGCCGTGCCGGGCGGCGCGGGCGGCGCGCCACATGCGCTCGCCGGAGACCTCGAAGGGGTCGGGGACGAAGCGGTCGCCGGTCGCGTCGGGCCGGCCGGCGTACCCGAGCGCGAGGCTCGCGCCCGCCAGGTACAGCGCGCCCGTCCCGCCCGGGGGCACCGGGCGCAGCTGGGCGTCGAGCACGTGGACCCGGTGGTTCCAGGCCGGACGCGCGACGGCGCCGGACCGGTGGACGACCACCGTACGGGCCTCGGGGCGGCCGGCCCGGACGGTCAGCGTGAGGCCGTGGGCGTCGGCGAGGGCGTGCGTCCCGGGGCTCGCGCCGTCCCGGTCGGTGGACACCGTGAGGAAGGCCGGCGAGCCGGCGGCGCGGCCGGATTCGGCGTACGCGTCGACCAGTGCGGCCGGCAGCGGGTCCGTGGACACGACGTGGTCGGCGCCGCCGTCCCGCAGCCAGTCGGCCAGTCCGGACGGGTCGTCGTACCGCTTCGCGTCCGGCACCAGCACCGTGGCTCCGGCGGCGAGCGCCTCCAGCAGGTCGTGCGCGGCGGCGAGGCCGGGGTAGCCCGGGTGCAGCCAGGCGCTGCGCGTGCCCGGCTGCTCGGCCGCGCGCCAGGCGGCGGCGGTGGCGATGCCCTCGGCGCCGATCAGCACCTCGCCGACCTGCGGGGTGCCCGTGGCGATCAGCAGCACCGGGCGCTGCGGGGCCGGCTCCCCGACCGGCGTCCCGACCGGCTCGGCGGCCTGGTCCGGGCGGCCGTCGTCGAGGGTGTCGCCGAGCACCAGTCGGACGGCCGGGGCGCCCTGCTCCGGCACGGCCCGCTCGGCGTCGGCGTCGAGGAGGAGCACCCCGGCCCGCTCCGCGAGCGCCGCCGGGAGCGCCGCCGGGTCGACGGGCCAGCAGACGGCGCCCGCCTTCGCGACCGCCAGCACCGCCGTCGCGAACCCGAGCGGGGAGGCGATCGCGGTGGCCACCACCGTGCCCGGCCCGGCCCGGTGCCCGGCGAGCGTGCGGGCGAGCCGGTCGGAGCGGCGGTCCAGTTCCGCGTACGTCAGCACCCGGGAGCCGTCGTCGAGGGCGACGGCGTCGGCCTGCTCCCGGACCCGGTCCGCGAACAGCTCGGGCACCGTACGGAGCGGGACGGATCGGCGTTCCCCGGCCCAGGAGGGCCGGGATCGCTCCAGGGCCTGGTCCGAGAGCAGCCGCAGCGCTCCGATGCCCTGCTCGGGGTGGTCGAGGGCCGAACCGAGCAGCGTCACCAGGCCGTCGAGCAGCGCCGAGACCGCCCCGGCACCGATCACGTCGGAGCGGTACGAGGCCTCGACCTCGATCCCCAGCGGCTCGCCGGTCGCGCTCTGCCGCTCGGTCAGCACCAGCGCCAGCTCGGCGTCCGGGTGCGGCCGGCGGGGCTGTTCGGCCCGGACCACCAGGCCCGCGGTCTCGAAGGTCGCACCGGCCTGCGGGGCGACGGAGAGGACCACCCCGCCGGGACGGGCCGGGACGGGCTCCTGACGGAACGCCGCCAGCTGGGCCGCGTGGACCCGCTGGAGCAGTGCGCCGAACGACGGGTCGCCCGAGGTGTCCGTCCGCAGCGGCACGGTACGGGTGTACTGGCCGACGGCGTGCCGCAGGTCGTCGTCGCCGCGCACCGGGACGGGGGTGGCCAGCACCAGGTCGGTGCCCGCGTCGAGCCGGGTGAGCAGGGCCGCCAGGGCGGCGTGCGCCACCATCAGGGCGGTGGCGCCCCGCTCGGCCGTGAAGAGGTCCAGCCTGCGGTGCAGTTCGGCGTCGATGACGGCCGCCGCCCGGCCGACCGGGGCGTGGTCGACGACATCCCGCGTCGCGTCCGCCGACGCGGCACCCGCCTGCGCGGCGCCGAGCGCGGCCGTCGGCAGCGGGGTCGGCTCGGGGGCGTCCGCCGTCGGCTCGGGCCTCACGGCGCCACCGGGGAGGACGGCGGTCGGCCAGCGCGGCGCCTCGTCCACCGAGCGGGCCTCGTACGCCCGGACCAGGTCCGCGGCGAGCGGCAGGTACGAGGAGGCGTCGACCAGTTCGGGGCGGAGCGTGAGCAGCAGCAGGTGGTCGTCCGGCGCGAACGCGAACAGCCGTGCGGTGACCGGGAGTTCGTCGCCGAGCGGGCGCCGGGCGGCGTCCGCCACCAGCTCGTCCTGGCCGGTCTTCCCCGGCGGCTCGGCCGTCAGCGCGTCGACCCGCAGGCCGGCCAGCGGCCGGTGCCGGTGGGCCAGGTCCTTCAGCGCGGCTTCCAGCGCCCTGACGTCCAGGGCCCGCTCGAAGCGCACGGGCAGCACGAGGTTACCGGTCCCGCCCCTGGCCCCGACCGGTCCTCCGGAACGGTCCGGGTCGCCGGCCAGGGCGGCCAGCCCCCGTACCGTGGGCGCCTCGTAGAGCGCCCGGGTGCCGGGGTCGACCTTGAGGGTGGCCCGCAGGCGGGCGACCAGCCGCGCGGCGATCAGCGAGTGCCCGCCGAGGGCGAAGAAGTCGGAGTCCGCGTACACCGCGCGCTTCGGCAGCCCGAGGACCTCCGCGAACAGGTCGCGGACGATCTCCTCGATCGGCGTCCCCGGCAGGGTGCCGGGCATGGCGGCCGCGAGGGTCGGGGCCGGCAGGGCGCGCCGGTCGACCTTGCCGTTCGGGGTGAGCGGCAGGGCCTCGACCGTCATCAGCGCGGCCGGGACCATGTAGTCCGGCAGTTGCCGCTGGAGGTAGCCGCGCAGGGTCACCGCCAGGTCGACGGTGCTGTCGAAGGCGGTGGGAGTGTTGGCGCAGTCGCCGACCGCGGGGGTCGCGGCGGCGTCCGGGGCGTAGCCGTCCGCCAGCGGGCCGGCCTCGGTGCCGGGGGCGAGCAGGAGGACGTCGACGGCCTCGGCCGTGTCGGCCGACCAGGTCGCGAACGCCCGGTACCCGGCGCGCTCGCCGAGGGTGCACAGCTCCTCCGGATCGGGCCCGGTGTCCGTCCGCGTCGCCCGCTCGACGGCCTCGGCGAGGCCGAGGCCGGAGTCGAGGCCCCGCATCACGGTCCACTCCCGGTGGATCCGGGCGTTGGGCACCCCGGCGATCCGCAGGGCGGCGGGCGCCTCGGCCCGCAGGTGCGCCTCGAGCTCGGCGGTGGAGCGCAGGTCCGTGCCCCAGTCGAGCCGCGGCGCGTCCCGGAGGTCCGCGGCCGGCTCGCCGGTGCTCAGCACGGCCTCGTAGCGGTAGCGGCTGAGCTCGTTGTGGTGGGTGCCGCGCTTGATCCGGACGTCGACCGCGCGGATCGCCGGCAGCTCGCGGGCCAGCGCGGTGAACAGCGAGGGGGAGAGCAGGAGTTCGGTCTCCAGTTCGATCCGCTGGCCGATCGACCGGCGGGTGCTCTCGACGTCCCGGTCGTGCCCGGCGGCGCCGGAGCGGGCCAGCTCGACGCCGGTCTGCATGCAGCGCAGCAGGTCCAGGTTCCGCAGGTCGCCGAGGAAGAACGAGCCGCCGGGGGCGAGCAGCGGCAGCACCCGCTCGACGACGGTCCGCAGGTACTCGACGTTGGGGAAGTACTGGACGACCGAGTTGATCACGACCGTGTCGAAGTGGCCGGCGGGCAGCTCGTCCACGACGTCCGCGGCCCGGCAGAACAGCTTGACCCGGCCGCGCAGGCGGGGGTCCGCCCCGGTCTGGGCGCGCAGCGCCTCGATCGCCGCCGGGGAGAAGTCGCTGCCCCAGTACTCCTCGCAGTCCGGGGCGAGTTCGGACATCAGCAGGCCGCTGCCCACGCCGATCTCCAGCACCCGGCGCGGCCGGAGCTCGCGGATGCGGTCCACCGTCGCCGCGCGCCACTCCCGCATCTGGTCGAGCGGGATCGGCAGGTCGTCGTAACTGCTGTTCCAGCCCACGAAGTTCTCGCCGAGGTCGGTGGACCCGGCGTCGTCGTAGAGGGTCTCGTAGATCTCCCGCCACTCGGTGACCTGGCTGTCCGACTCCGCGGCGGCGGCGGCCGCCGGCACCACGTGGGCGACCAGCCGCCGGTCGTCCTCGGCCTGCTGGTACACCGAGACCACGGCCTCGGAGACGGCGGGGTGCGCGGTGAGCACCGCCTCGATCTCGCCCAGCTCGATCCGGAATCCGCGCAGCTTGACCTGGTTGTCGACCCGGTCGAGGAACTCGATCGCGCCGTCCTCGCGCAGCAGGACGTGGTCACCGGTACGGTAGAGTCGGCCCGTACCGGGCTCGACCGGGTTGTCGACGAAGCGCTCGGCGGTGAGCTCGGAGCGGTTGAGGTAGCCGAGGGCGACGCAGGGCCCGCCCAGGTACAGCTCGCCGGAGCCGCCGGGGGCCACCGGCCGGAGGTCCTCGCCGAGGACCAGGGCGACGGTGGCGCCGATCGGCCGACCGATCGGGATCGTCCTGGTGTCCTCCGCGACCTCGGTGATCTCGTACCAGGTGGCGAAGGTCGTGGTCTCGGTGGGCCCGTACACGTGCAGCAGGTGCTCCGGCGGCTCGGCCGCCAGCACCTGGCGCACCCGCCGGGGGTTGCTCGCCTCGCCGCCGAACAGCAGCACCCGCAGCGGCCCGAAGGCCCACGGCCGGTCCCGGGCGATCTGGTTGAACAGCGCGGTGGTCAGGAACAGCACGGTCAGCCCGTGCTCCTTGACGGCCAGCTCGAACGCGGCCGGGTCCACCACCGCCTCCTTCGGCAGCCCGACCAGCCGGGCGCCGGCGGTGAGGGCGCCCCAGATCTCGAAGGTGACCGCGTCGAAGGCGGGGTTGGCGGCCTGGGCCATGACGTCCCGCGAGGTCAGCTGCACGTAGTCGGTGGAGCGCAGCAGGTCCAGTACGGCGCGGTGCGGAACGACGACTCCCTTGGGAGTGCCGGTGGTTCCGGAGGTGTAGCAGACGTAGGCGGCGTCCTCGGGGCCGGGCGTCACGTCCGGCAGGTCGGCCGGCAGCGCGGCGATCTCCCCGGCGAGGGCGTCCACCGCGACCACGTCCGCGCCCAGGCCCTCGCAGTCCGCCGCGTAGTCGTCCCGGGTCACCACGGCCCGCGCGGCGCAGTCCGCCAGGATCAGCCGCCGGCGCTCCACCGGGTGCGACGGGTCCAGCGGCACGTAGGCGGCGCCGGCCCGGACGATCGCGAGCAGGGCGACCACCAGCTCGGGGCCGGCCGGCAGACAGGTGACCACGTGGTCGCCGATCCCCACGCCCCGCGAGCCCAGGTACGCCGCCAACCGGTTCGCCCGACGGCTCAACTCGCCGTAGCTCAGGACGATTCCGGTGTCCGGATAATCCACGGCCGGCGCCTCGGGGTCGTGGACCGCATGCCACTCGACGAGGCCTGAAAGAGAGTCGGCGACAGAGCCATTCCCAGCAATTCGCATACCAACTGCCAAGCCAGTCATACCCGTATCCCCCATGGCAAAAGAATTGCACCCGAACGTACGCGGACTCCCGCGGTTCGATGACGCCCCCCAGCCGCTGCGTGAGTAGTCGCCGCCGGAGGCCCAGTGCCCGATTTCGGTGCTGCCTCGTCAGGCTATGCGCTGAGGTGGACATGGTCAATGGTCAAAAATCTTGCTCTCGAAGGCGCCGAACCACCCCGCCCGCGACGCGCCCACCCGGCCTGGATAGCCGCCAAAACCCGCCCCCGAAAGGCGAGTTGGAGCCAACTCCCCGGCATCCCCGGCAGTCGACACCCCCGTCGCCCCCACGCCCCCGCACCCCGGGGCACCCGATCCCCATGACCACGGGCCCGCCCCCGCCCGCACGGAAAGACCCCTCTCCCCGAGGCTCCCCCCCCCCGGTGGTCTACTCCCGGATCCCGACGAGCCGAAGAGGGCCACCCGGGAAATCGGTCCGGTGGATCCGGGCTCAGTGGTCGAGGTAGGCGAGGACGGCCAGGACCCGGCGGTTGTCGGTCTCCGAGGGCGGCAGGCCGAGCTTGGTGAAGATGTTGCCGATGTGCTTGGCCACCGCCTTCTCGGAGATGTAGAGCTCCTCCGCCGTCCCGGCGTTCGAGCGGCCCTGCGCCAGGCACTCCAGCACCTCCCGCTCGCGCGCGGAGAGCGCGGTCAGGCGCTCGTCGCGCACCTTGCGGGTGAGCAGTTGCTGGATGACCTCCGGGTCCATCGCCGTGCCGCCCGCGGCCACCCGCTCGACGGCGTCGATGAACTGGTCGCCGTTGGTGACCCGGCTCTTGAGCAGGTACCCGACGCCCGAGGAGCCGGTGGCCAGCAGCTCGTGGGCGTAGAGCGGTTCGACGTACTGCGACAGCAGCAGCACCGGCAGGTCGGGGATCCGGGTGCGGGCCTCCACCGCCGCGCGCAGCCCCTCGTCGCTGAGGCCCGGCGGCAGCCGGACGTCCACCACCGCGACGTCCGGACGCTTCTCGGTGAGCGCGCGCAACAGCATGGGGCCGTTGTCGACCGCCTCGACCACCTCGTGACCGTAGGCGGTGAGCAGTTGCACCAACCCGTTCCTCAGGAGGAAGTGGTCTTCGGCCAGGACAATTCGCACGGCAGCTCCATGGTGATCAGGGTGGGTCCTTCCGGCGGGCTGCTGACGGCCAGGATGCCGTCGAAGGCCGCCAGCCGACGTTCGATCCCACGCAGTCCGGTCCCCCCGGCCGGGTCGGCACCGCCGCGCCCGTCATCGGTGATGTCGATGCGGAGCATGCCGCCCTCGTGCCGGACGTCGATCCAGGCGCGCTCGGCACCGGAGTGCTTGGCGGCGTTGGTGAGGATCTCCGAGACGGCGAAGTAGGCGGCGGACTCGACGGGAGGCTCCGGCCGGCCGTCCAGGTCGATGCTGACCTCCGTGGACAGCGGGCAGAGCAGGGCGAGGGAGCGGATCGCGTCGCCCAGGCCGCGGTCGGCCAGCACCGGCGGGTGGATGCCCCGGACCAGGTCCCGCAGTTCGTCCAGCGCCTTGGTCGAGGACTCGCGGGCCTCGGCGAGCAGGGCCGCCACCGCGTCCGGGTTGGTCTTGAGCAGTCGTTCGGCCGCGTTGAGGGTCATGCCCATCGCGACCAGGCGGGCCTGGGCGCCGTCGTGCAGATCGCGCTCGATGCGGCGGATCTCGGCCATCTGGGTGTCCATCGCGTCGGAGCGCGTGGTGGTCAGGTGCTCGATGCGCTCGGCCATCGCCTCGTCCGCCCCCGGCGCCAGCATCCGGAACACGTACCGGGCGTGGCGCGACGCGGTACGCGGCGCGTCCCACAGCGCGAACAGCGCGACCACGACGGCCAGCAGTCCGGCGAGCACCGCGGTGACGGGGCCGTCGACCGGGATGAACAGGTACCAGATGCTGCCCAGGTCGTGCGACAGCCGGGTGCCGAACACCGCGGTCGTCAGCCCCCACAGGCTGCTGAGCAGAAGTGCCGCCGGAACGAACGCGATCACGCCGCCGAGCAGCGGGTCGATGACGACGAACCGCCAGTCCCGCCACACCTGGTTGTCCCGCGCGACGAGGAGGGCGTGGAGCGCCTGGCCCTGCCGGCTGTCCGGGAGCGGCGGATAGCGCGCGGGCACCGACACCCCGGACCACTGCGCCGCCAACTCCCGCTGCCGGTCGACCAGTCGGCGGACGGCGCGCTGGGTGCCCGGCAGCAGCGACACGCCCAGGCCGACGGGCAGGAAGACGTACAGGCTCGACAGCCACAGGCCGAGCACCAGCCCCCGCATGGAGAGGCCGAACAACACGAGGGAGCGCCGCAGGCCGGTGACCGAACCGCCCGGCGATGGGGGTGCCGGCGTGTGTGCGGTCATCGATGCGCCCTGCTGCCTGGTGTTCATCCGGTGCCCCCTGGGGTTCCGCATCCCTGATTGATGCGCCGCCCTCCATTATTGGAACGGCGACCGCCCGCCACAGGGGAGGAATATCCACTTTATGGCCAAGGGACGGCCAGCGAACGGGTTTCGGCCACACAGGCCACACCGGACTCATCCTCCACCTCGACCTCCATGCGGAGCCCGAACAGGCAGCCGGACGGAAGCCGTCTCGCGGTCAGCAGGGTGGCGTCCGCCCTGATCCGCCGCCCGACCCGCACCGGCCGGTGGAAGCGCACGGAGTCCAGGCCCACGTTGAGGATGTGCCGGGTCCCGCCGATGGACAGGACGCTGTCCGTCATGGCGGTCAGCAGGCTGAGCGTCAGGTAGCCGTGGGCGACCGTCCCCCCGAAGGGGCCCTCGGCGGCGCGCTCGGGGTCGGTGTGGATCCACTGCTCGTCGCCGACGACGGAGGCGTACCGGTCGACCAGGTCCTGGGTGATCGGGATCCAGTCGCTCCGGCCCAGGTGCCGGCCGGCGGCGGCGGCGAACGCTTCGACATTCGGGAAGGCTGTCACGGCGCACATCCTCATGGGCCGTCCCGGGCGGGGCAAGCGTCCGCGGCGGGCGGTCAGCGCGGGATCAGCGCGGGGTCAGCGCGGTGTCAGCAGGCCGGTGGAACGTGTTCCCATGACGGCGATATCGGCGGTTGCCAGCCACCGCCCCACCACGGTGCCGCTCGCCCGGCTGCAGCGGGACGTCGGCATGTCCGACGGCCAACTGCGCCAGTACGAGCGGTACTACGGCCTTGCGGAGATCTGCCGCGAGCCCGGCGAGGGCGAGACGCGACTGCTGCGACGGGCCGTGGCGGCACTCGCGGAGCTGCGCGGGCGGGAGTCCGACGTCCGCTACGTGCTGCAGGCGCGGACGATGCCGTCCCCGATGCCCTACCCGCACACCTCGACGGCCCCGCTGCTGGAGGAGCTGGGCCTGCGGCACGCCACCGGTTTCGTGGTCTCGCAGCACGCCTGCGCATCCGGCCTGCTCGCCCTCGACATGGCCGGGACACTGCTGACGGCGGACGGCGACCCGGACGCCCTCGCCCTGGTCCTGGCCGGCGAGAAGGTCGGGTCCAGGCAGTCGCAGTCCATCCCGGGGGTCACGGTGATGGGCGAGGCCACCGCCGCGGTGCTGCTGAGTGCGAGCGGAACCGGTGACCGCCTGCTCGGTTACGCGGCCCACACCCACAGCCGGTTCCACGACCAGTTCCTGATGGAGGACCCGGAGGCCGCGAAGGAGTTCCAGGCGCTGTACGCACCGGCGCTCTGCGAGGTGGTGCGCGCCGCCATCGACCAGGCCGGGTGCACGCTGGACGAGGTGGCACTGGTGCTGCCGCACAACGTCAACCGGCTCTCGTGGGTGGCGGTGTGCCGGATGCTCGGCATCCCGATGACCCGGGTGTACCTCGACCTGGTCGCCCGAACCGGGCACTGCTTCTGCGCGGACCCCTTCGTCAACCTGCAACAGGCCACCCGGGACGGCCGGTTGGCGGCCGGGGACCGCTACGTGATGACCAGCGTGGGCCTGGGGGCGACCTTCGCGGCCATGGTCCTCGAACACTGAGAGCGCTCCGGCACCGCCCTCTCAGGCACCCCCTCCGACGCCACCCTCTCCGACACCGCCCCCTCCGACACCGATCCCTCCGGCACCGACAGTCCTCCTGACAGCCGTCCACCCACGCAAGAAAGGCAAGGTCGAGCCTTGGACGAGACCGACAGCGGCTTCCGCTCCCGACTCGGGCGGGCGGTCACCGGCTCCGCGGACACCCCACTGCTGTTCCTCGGCAACTTCGAGGTCGAGAACAACTGGGCCGAGGGCGAGCCCGCACTGCCCCGGGTCGCCTCCCACGCCGGGAGCGCGGTGGTGAACCGGATGGACGAGTTCGCCCTGCTGCTGGGCGGCGAGCAGGACCACGTCGTGCTGAAGGCGGCACCCGATCCGGACTACCTCGACCAGTTGCGCGGGCTCGGCATCGGCACGCCCACCGTGCACGTTCCGGCCCGGCAGGACCCGCTGCGCGCGGTCACCGAGGACGTACTCGCCGACGACGCCCTGCTGGACGCGCTGCGGCAGCGGCTGGCACCGCTCGGCGTCCAGGTCGTCGCACACGGCGTGTCCGAGGCCGAGGAGCGGCTCGCCGCGCGCACCGCACTGCGGCTCGCCGCGCCGCCCGCCGCCCTGTGCAAGCGCGTGAACAGCAAGGTGTACAGCCGGAAGCTGGCCGACGAGCTGGGGCTCCGCCAGGCCCCCGGCCGTACCTGTGAGACGACGGCGGAGCTGGCGGAGGCGGTGGAGTGGGCCGGCGGACGGCTGGCCGAGGGCCGCCGGATCGCGGTCAAGGACGCCTACGGGGTGTCCGGCAAGGGCATCGTGGTGCTCGACGACCCGCGGCGGCTGGAGCGGCTGCAGCGGATGGCCGCGGGGCAGGCCGCGCGGGCCGGCGGCGACCGGCTCGCCCTGGTGCTGGAGGAGTGGGTCGCCAAGACCGCCGACCTCAACTACCAGTTCACCGTGAGCCGCGACGGCTCGGTGCGGTTCGACTTCGTCAAGGAGGCGCTGACCGAGCGCGGCGTGCACAAGGGCCACCGGATGCCGGCCAGGCTCACCGCCGCGCAGGACGGCGAAGTGCGGGAGGCGGCGGCGCGGCTGGGCGGGAAGCTGGCCGCCGACGGCTGGTTCGGTGTCGTCGGCATCGACGCCATGGTCGACCCGGACGGCGGCCTCTACCCCGTGGTCGAGATCAACGCGCGCCACAACATGTCGACCTACCAGGCCGTGCTGACCGAGGGACTGATGGCACCGGACGGCATCGCCGTCGCCCGCCAGTACCCGCTGCGCATCGCCCGGCCGTTGTCGTTCGCCGAGCTGCGGGACGCGCTCGACGGGCTGCTGCTGACGGAGCGCGGCGGCACCGGGCTGTTCGTCAACAACTTCGCCACGGTCAACGCCGCCGCCGCGGCGGGCGGCGAGGGGCCGTTCGAGGGGCGCCTGTACGGCGTGGTGGTCGCCGGCGACGACGACGCGGCCGCGGCCCTCGACGAGGAAGTGTCCCGCCGGCTGGCGGGGCTGCTGCACACCGTGGAAGGGAGTCCGGCATGAGCCGGGAGTTCACTGTGCAGGGCGTGGGGATCACCGCCCTGGCCGAGGAGTTCGGCACCCCGCTGTACCTCTACGACGGCGACGGGATCGCGGACCGGTTCCGGGAGCTCAAGTCGCTGCTCCATCCGGCGCTGGAGATCTTCTACTCGCTCAAGGCCAACCCGAACATCTCCGTCTGCGGGCTGCTGCACTCCGCCGGCGCCCGCGCGGAGGTCTCCTCGCTGACCGAGCTGGTCACCGCGCTCCGGGCCGGCGTCCCGCCGCACGACATCCTCTTCCTCGGCCCGGGCAAGAGCCGGGCGGAGCTCGCCGCCTGCCTGGACGAGGGTGTCGCCGCCGTCGTCTGCGAGTCCCTGGACGAGCTGGAGCTGATCGACGAACTCGCCCGGGAGCGCGGTGTCCTGGCCCCCGTGGTGCTACGGGTCAATCCGGAGTTCACCGTCAAGGGCTCGGGCCTGACCATGGGCGGCAAGCCCCGGCAGTTCGGCATCGACGAGGGGCAGCTGCTCTCCGCGCAGGAGGTGCTGGACCGCTGCGGCGCGGTCCGGGTGCACGGCGTGCAGGTCTACCTCGGCACCCGCATCCTGGACCCGGCCGTCGTCGCGGACAACGCCCGCCGCATCTTCGAACTGGCCGAGCTGCTGTCCGCCAAGCTGGGCTTCCCGCTGGAACTGGTGGACATCGGCGGGGGCCTGGGGGTGGCCTACTTCGACAACGAGCAGGACCCCGACCCGGCGGTGCTGGCCGAACTGCTCAACCCGCTGGTCGCGGACTTCGCCGACCGGCACCCCGGCGCCCGGCTGATCATGGAGCTGGGCCGCTACCTCGTCGCGGTGCACGGAACCTACGTGGTGCGGGTCCGCTACACCAAGAGCTCCATGGGCGAGCGCTTCGCGGTCGCCGACGGCGGCACCAACCACCACATGGCGGCGGTCGGCATCGGCTCGTTCGTCAAGCGCAACTTCCCCATCACGGCGCTCCAGAAGCTCGACGAACCGGACGGCGGCCCGTGGAACATCACCGGCCCGCTGTGCACGCCCAACGACCTGCTGGGCAAGAAGGTGTCGCTGCCCGAACTGCGCCCCGGCGACCTGCTGGGCGTGGAACGGTCCGGCGCGTACGGCCCGACCGCCTCCCCCGTGCACTTCCTCAGCCACGGCTATCCGGCCGAGGTGCTGATGCTCGGAGGGCGGCCGCACCTGGTCCGGGAACGCGACGACACCGAGTCGATGCTCGCGCGCCAGCACCTCCACCTGCCCGCGGACGCCGCGGGATCGACCCCGGAGAGGAACCAATGACCAACGACATCGCAGCCGTGTCCGCCCCGGAGAAGCGGGCGGCCTGCCTCGCCGCCGTGCGCGAGGCCCTGGCACAGGTACTCAACCAGGACACCGCGGAGATCGGTGAGGAGGCCAGGATCTTCGACGACCTCGGCCTGGACTCCAGCAGCGCCCTGGAGATGCTCATCGTCATCGAGGACGAACTCGGCCTGCAGTTCGACGTGGAGAGCCTGGACATGGGCGACTTCGCGACGGTGGGCACCCTGGTGGACTTCGTCGTGAACGAGGCGGGCTCGTAGCCATGTTCCGCGCCACCGCGCCGCTTTCCCGAACCGTGCCCGCCACCGCCGACGCGGTCGCGGGCACGGTCCCACGCCTGCTGCGGGCGGGCTGGTACCGGCCCACCGACCAGGGGGGACTCCGCGGCGCGCCACGTCCCGCGGTCCAGGAGGTGCACCGGCGGACGGCCGAGCTGTACGGGACGCGGGTACTGCGCGAGGGGTTCACGGACTCCCCGCTGCGGCCGATGCCCCGGCTGGCCGCAGGAGCCCTCGACGCGCTCGGCCCACTCACGCCGGCCGAGGCACCGCAGGTGGCCGTACTCGCCTACACGACACCGGACTTCGAGCACACCACGCTCACCGCGTCGCTGCTGCAGCACCGGCTGCCCGGGGAGCCGCTCTGCTTCGCGGTCTCCGACCAGGGGGTGCTGGCCCCGTTCACGGCGCTGCGGATCGCCGTCGAGTACGCCCGCCGCTCGCACTGGAGCCGGCTGCTGCTGGTCGTCGTCGACCAGAGCTCGCAGCCGTACCCCGGGCCCGCGTCCGGCCAGTACGCCGCCGAGCACGACTCGGCGGTGGCACTGCTGCTCGCCTGGGACGGCGGGGCCGCGCCCGTCGCCGGAATGGGACAGGGCCGCGCCGACCAGGCGCTGCCCGGGCTGCGCTCGGACCTCTCCAAGGCCGCCCTGCTCGCGGCGGGCACCGGGCTGGCCGCCGGCCCCGGGCTCGCGCCGTCCCCCGGCACCCGGCGCCGCGACGCGGAGCCGGGGCTGCCGTGCACCGGGGTCTGGGCGGCACTGCGGGAGGCGCCGGGCGGGCGGGCGGTGATCGCCGACCACGACCACGAACTGGACCGCCTGGCCCACTGCACCCTGGAGCTGCCGGCCGGAGAGGGCGGAGTCCGATGACGGCGCCGGTCGACGTCAACCGCTGCTGGCGGGAGTGCCGCGCCCGTGCCCGCCGCGACGGCATCGTCGAGGCCGTGCGCGGACTGAACACGGCGCTGTCCCCGCACGCCCCGCCCCGGGGCCCCGGCGGCCACGCCCTCGTCCCGGCCGACGCCGTGCCGCTGCCGGGGGGCCAGGACGGTCCTGGCCTCGGCGCCGCGGCCGCCGAACCCGCGGCCGCCGCCGGAGCCAGGGCCTCGGTGGAGTGGCAGGCCGGACTGGTGTGGGTGCGGCTCGGCACGTCGGAGGGCCTCCGGGACGCGGTCGTCGCCAGGCTCGCGAAGCGCACCACCGACGGCACCCCCCTCCTGATGAAGCAGCTGGTCCAGGGCGCCCTGGCCGACGTGCTGATGGAGCAGTTGGAGGCGGAGTGCGTGCTCTCCGAGTCCGACGTCCCGCCGGACGCCGCCGCGATGGGGCGCCTGCACGACCGGATCACCCTGGCCGACCGGGCGCTGCTGCGTCTTCTCGGCGCGCACGGCTTCACCGTCCCCGGCCCCGGATGGGACGCCCACCTCTCGGAACTCCTCGCCGACGTGCACCGGGAACCCCGCTCCACCACGCCCCCGGAGGAATCATGACCCGGCTCCCCGCGCACCTGGAGGAGCTGCGCCACCTCGCGCGCGGCTGGGCCGGGGACCTGCGTGCGGCGGCCCTGGGGCTGGACCGCGACCCGGAGGCCGTCCACGACCTGCTCCACCTGCCGGCCGTGCGCCACCTGGCCGCCCGGGTCCGGTCGGCGGACTCCGGCGACACCCTGGAACGGGCGGTGCTGGTCGAGGAGCTCGCCCGCGGCGACGCCGCCCTGATGCTGGCGTCACCCGGTCCATCGATGACCGGTGTGCTGGTGGACGTGCTGGGCAGTCCGGAGCAGCAGGACTGGTTCCGCGACCGGCTCACCCAGGGGCCGACCTGGACCTGCTTCGCCCTCACCGAGCCCGAACGCGGCTCGGCCATCGGCGAGATGAGCACCTCGCTCACCCCCCTGGGCGACGGGTCCTTCCGGCTCGACGGCGCCAAGCGCTACGTCGGCAACGCCACCCGGGCGTCGGTCGCGGCGGTCTTCGCCCGGGTCGCCGGCGCCGACCGGCTCGGGGTGAGCGCCGTCCTGGTGGACACCGCCGACCCCGGTTGGACGGCCGAACCGCTGCCGACCCTCGGCCTGCGCGGCGTCCGGCTGGGGGCGATCGCGCTGGACGGCGTTCGCGTCCCGGCGGACCGGGTGCTGGGACGCCATCTGCCGCCGACCCGCCGCGGCATGTGGGGCGTACTCGCGGTCTTCAACCGGCTCCGGCCCAGTGTGGCCGCCATCGCCCTCGGGATCGCGGGTGCCGCACACGACTACGTGGCCGAGCACCGACGGGAGTTGCGGGGCACGGAGCTGGCGCTGTTCGAGGAGCTGGGCCGGCGGATCCACGCGACCCGGCTGCTCACCCACCGCGCCGCCGTCGCCGTGGACCGGCGCCCGGCGGACGGCCACCTCGCCTCGGCCGCGAAGGCCCGGGCCTGCGAACTCGCGGAGGACGCCACCCTGTCGGCGCTCTCCTTCTTCGGCCCGGCGGCCCGCCTGGAGCATCCGCTGCTGGACAAGTACGCCCGCGACGCCCGGGGCGTGGAGTTCATGGAGGGCACCGGCACCATGCAGCGGCTCAACCTGTTCCAGGGCCTGCACACCGGCCGGGTGGGACGAGCCGAAGCGTGCTGACGCCGCCCGTCCCCGAGGACGTGGAGGTGTGGACCGTGCCCCTGGGCGCGGCACCGGGCCCCGTCCCGTCCGCTCTCGGCGCGCTCCTCGACGACGAGGAGCGCGCCCGCGCCTGTCGGCTGCCGGACCCGCTCCGCAGGTCCCGCTTCGTCACCGCGCACGCGGCGCTGCGCACCGTCGTGGGCGCGCGGGTCGGCCGCCCGCCGGAAGCCGTACGGTTCACCAGGGGGCCGAACGGGAAGCCCGAACTCGCCCACGGCAACGGACTGTTCGTCAGTCTGTCGCACTCGCACGGGATCGCGCTGGTGGCGCTGGCGGAGCGGCCCGTCGGAGTGGACGTGGAACGGCTGGCCGACGCGTCCGCCGCCACCCGGATCGCCGAACGCTGCTTCCCGCCGGGCGAGTTCAGGTCGGTGGCGGCCGCTCCGGCGGGCCGCGGGCCGGACGGCCGGGCGGCGGTCTTCGCCCGCCTGTGGACGCGCAAGGAGGCCTGCGTCAAGGCGGAGGGCGGTCGGCTCGGCCAGGGCCTCGGCCTGTGGGTGCGCGGCCTTGGCCCGCTGACGGTCCACGGCCGCGGCGCGGCCCTGGCCGGCCCCTGGCGCGTCGCGGATCTGACCCCGGCGCCGGGTTACGCCGGCGCCGTGGCCCTGTCCGGACCAGGGCCGTTCCGGGTCGCGTCCCGATGCTGGCAGCCGCCGGCCGGCGACGGTGGGGGAGAAAAGTCCACCAGCATCAGGGAACTTTCCCCCGCGATCACATGACGGTCCGTCGATAGCTTGGTGACACGAAGGCGGAAGCCGGGACACCGAACGGCCGGCACGTGAAGCACCTGGTCCCGTTCTGCTTCTCCACCGCCTGGGTGCGGATCACTTCTGGATGCAGATCTCTTCGCGGGAGTCCGCGAGAATGAGGAGAGGGACGTGGGAAACCGAAATGTGCTGACGAGGTCGGCGCGGTGGAGTGCGACCCACCCGTGGTGGGCGCTGGTGATCTGGGTCGTCTTCGTGGTGGTCGCGCTGGCCGTCGGCGGCAGCACCGGAACGAAGGTCGCCACCAACACGGACCTCTCGATCGGGCAGTCCGCGCAGGCCACCACGATCGCCAAGAGCGGTGGTCTGGCGCAGCCTCCGACCGAGGCGCTGCTGGTGACCGCCCTCCACGGCGAGCTCGACCGGCAGGCCGCCGACCGTGCCGCCACGGACGCGGCGAGCCGGCTCAAGGGCCTGCCCGACGTGGCCTCGACGGGTGAGCAGGTGCCGGCCTCGAACGGGCAGGCGCTGCTGGTGCCGGTGGTCATGACCGGCGACCAGGACACCGCTCCGGACCGGGTGCAGCCGCTGGTCGACGCGGTGCAGGCCGCGCAGCGCGACAATCCCGCGGTGCGGGTCGAACTGGTCGGCCCCGACACCGTCCGGGCCGCCCTCAACACGATGCTGGGCGAGCAGGTGCAGCAGGCGACCGTGCTGAGCCTGCCGATCACCCTGCTGGTGATGATGTTCGTCTGCGGCGCCATCGTCGCGGCCGGCGTCCCCGTGGTGCTCGGCCTGTCCGCGGTGCTGGCCGGCCTCGGCCTGTGGGGCGCCGCCTCCCAACTCGTCCCGGACCCCGGTGCGGTGAGCGAGCTCATCGTGCTGATGGGCATGGCCGTGGGCGTGGACTACTCGCTGTTCTACCTCAAGCGCTTCCGTGAGGAGCGTGCGCGGGGCCTGGGCAAGGTCGACTCCGTGGAGCTGGCCGCCGCCACCTCCGGCCACTCCGTGGTGGTCTCCGGCACCGTCGTGATGCTCTCCATGGCGGCGCTCTACCTGGGCGGGAACCTGGCCTTCACGGCGATGGCGACCGGCAGCATCCTGGTGGTGGCCATCGCGATGTCCGCCTCGCTCACCGTGCTGCCGGCCCTGCTGGTGCTGTTCGGCCGGGCTCTGGAGCGGCCGCGGGTGCCGCTGATCTGGCGGCTGCAGGGCCGCGGGGACCGCGGCAGGGTGTGGTCGGCGCTGCTCCGGCCGGCGCTGCGGCACCCGCTGATCAGCCTGCTGCTGTCCGCCGTGGCGCTGCTGGCGCTGGCGGCTCCCGCCCTCAACCTGAAGCTGAAGGCGACGGGCGTGGACGACCTGCCCCGGAGCATGCCCGCCATGCAGGCCGAGGCGCGGCTGACGCAGTTCTTCCCGATCCAGTCCGACACCCAGCTGGTGGTGGCCCAGGTGCCGGAGGCCGGCGTCGGGCAGCTCCGCACCGCGCTCGAGACCCTGGTGCAACGCACCGGCCAGGACCCGCTGTTCACCTCCACCCCCGCCCCCGAGATCATCACCTCGCACGGCGGCCAGTACGCCTCCGTCGGCATCGGCACCCGCCTCAGCAGCGGTTCCGCGGAGGCCAGGGAGTCGCTCAGCCGGCTGCGGAACGACCTCGTGCCCGCCACGGTGGGACAGGTGCCCGGCGTGAAGTGGGCGGTCGGCGGCAGCGACGTGGCCTACGACGTGGACTACCGGGCCCAGGTGGTGGACAAGATGCCGTGGGTCCTGGGCTTCGCCCTGGCCCTGACCTTCGTGGTCACGGCGCTGGCGTTCCGGTCGATCGTGCTGGCCGTGGTGACGGTCGTGCTCAACGTGCTCTCCGCGGCGGCCTCGTTCGGCGTGCTGGAGCTGGTCTTCCAGCACACCTGGGCCGACGGGCTGCTGCACTTCCAGTCCACGGGCAAGGTGGTGGCCTGGCTGCCGCTCACCCTGTTCGTCATCCTGCTCGGGCTGTCGATGGACTACCACGTGTTCGTCGTCGGCCGGATCCGTGAGGCGGCCGCCTCCGGGCTGTCCGTCCGGGCGGCCGTCGAGCAGGGCATCACCCGCTCCGCCGGCGTGGTCACCGGCGCCGCCCTGGTGATGATCTCGGTGTTCGCCCTGTTCGCCTCGCTGACCTTCATCGAGATGAAGCAGCTGGGCGTGGGCATGGCCTGCGCCGTGCTGCTGGACGCGACGCTGATCCGGATCGTGGTGCTGCCCTCGGTGATCGCCCTGCTGGGCCGGTGGGTCTGGTGGCCGGCCCGGCTGGGGCAGCGGCCCGAGGCCCCGGCCGGCCCGGTCGCGGGAGACGGCGAGCCGGTCGGCACCTCCGCCCTGGCAACCGCAGGGGAATCGGTGTGAAACCTCGCGTGGGGGGGGGGGGGGGGGGGGGGGGGGGGGCCCCCCCCCCCCCCGCCCCCCCCCCCCCAACCCCCCCCCCCCCCCCCCCCGGGGGCCCCCCCCCCCCCCCCCCCCGGGCCGGCCCCCCGCGGCGGGGGGGGGGCGGCGGGGGGGCCCCCCCCCCCGCCGCCCCCCCGGGGGGGGGGGGGGGGCCCCCCGGGGGGGGGGGGGGCCCGGGGCGGGGCCCGGCCCCCCCCCCCACGCGAGGTCAGCGCGACAGCGACGCGTCCTGACTGATGATCGCCTGGTAGAGCCGCTGCAGTTGACGGCTGGGCAACAGCCCCATCTCGTCGTCGAGTTGCTTGCGCGTGCGGTGGAAGGTGGCGATCGCCTCGGACTGCCGGCCGGTCCGGTACAGCGCGAGCATCAGCTGCTCGCTGAACCGCTCCCGCTCGGGGTGTTCGGCGTGCAACTGCTTCAGCTCCGGTACGACCGCCCCGGCCTCGCCGGCCTCCAGCTGGGCGGAGATCAGATCCTCCTGGACGAGCCTGCGCTGTTCGTCGAGGCGCAGTGCGGCGGCACGGCAGCGCTGACCGTCGCCGACGTCGACCAGCGCCGGTCCGTACCACATGGCGAGCGCGCCGCGGAGCAGTTCGGCGGCCTTCTGCGGCGACCGTCCGATCAGGCCGCGGCCCTCCGCGGCCTGCCGCAGGAAGCGGTCGGCGTCGAGCCGGTCCGCGGGCATGTCCAGCACGTAGCCGTTGCCGACGGTGCGGACGGCGCCCTGGTCGGTCGGGTCCAGTTCGATGCGTCCGAGCGATCTTCTCATCCGGGCCACAATGCCCTGGAGTGAGTTTCTCGTGTTCTTGAGCGGGGCCTCCCCCCACAGTTCGTCGATGAGTTCGTCGAAACTGACCACCTGGCCCGCGCGCAGGGCCAGCACGGCCAGCGCTATGCGGACCTTCTTGGCATCCAAAGCGGCAGATCCGGTTCCGCTTGCGGCGCGCAGCGGTCCCAGCATTGTGATGTACATGAAATTCCCCCGCGTCCCAGTGGCACCCCTGGAGGGGCCGAATCAATGGGCGACCTGACGGCGAACATTACAGCCGAAATCAGATGGGACGCCAAGGCACCTGTGCGATTTCCATGGCGCACGGAAGCAGCGCAGGGGGCGCCCTGTCCCGCCGGCGGGACAGGGCGGGGCGGCGGCCGCCACGACAGCGAAGGGCGTATAGGACCGTATGGCCGCTTTTAGGCACGCCTACTGGCGAGTATTCACGGCGGCGGGCGACTTCGCCCGCCGCCGATCGAGCGCGATTGGCGGATCGGGCGGAATACCACGGCCATTCCAAGATCGTGGATCTTGGAATGCGGGCATTCACCCTGCCAATCGGTGAACGGGAACGTGCGGTAGCGGAAACTGCCTGGTGGAGAGCCGGGCTTACGAGGGGCGGGGAAGCGAAATTGACTGCAATCGAGAAATGGAACGCAGGCTCTCGGATCCTGATGACGAAGGTGGGACTGCGGGTTCCCGGGGCGGTGTCGTTCGAGGACTGGGAGCGGGCCGGCGTCGGCCTCGCGCGCATGGCCGACTCCTCCGCCTGGTGCCTCGGCGACTGGGTGCTCTTCGGCCGGAACCGTTTCCCCGATCGCTACCGGCGGGCCATGGAGGCGGCGGGGCTGGACTACCAGACCATCCGCAACTACGTCTGGGTGGCGAGGCGGTTCGAGCCGCCGCGGCGCCGGGAAGGACTCAGCTTCGGGCACCACGCCGAGGTGGCCGCCCTCCCCGACTACGAGCAGGACCTCTGGATGGCCCTCGCCGAGTACCACCAGTGGTCGAGGAACCGGCTGCGTTCGGAGATCAAGGGCGGTCGCCGGGCCGTCCCCGAACCGCGCGAGACGGCCTCGCTCCCCCGGATGGTGGTGGACCGCGACCGCCTGGGCCAGTGGCAGCGGGCGGCCGAGCGCTCCCAGGTGACGCTGGGGGAATGGGTGGCCCGCCAACTCGACTCGGCCGCGGCGGAGTTGCTGGGACGGACAGACGCCGGGGCGGACGGCCCCCCCGGCCCCTCATAGTGGTCCGAGCGTCGATGACCGAACGCCCGAAGCGGAGGCGGTTCCCGTCACCCGTGCCGGTGTGAGCCTCCGAGGAACACGCCACGCACCCGGTGGGGGCGCCGCCTCCGGGCGCGCGGACGGTGGACGTCCGGGCCGCTCGGCAGGCCCCGGCGACGTCACGTCAGCATCGTGTCAGCGCCCGGTCAGAGCCCGGTCAGAGCCCGGATGGAAGCTCGAGGCTGTCGACGTCACGACGTACCGCCGACGGCCGGGAGCTTGCCATGCCTGTCATATCTGCGCCGCACGAATTCGACGTCAGCGATCTGTTCGTCGATCTGCATCCGATCTTCGCCCGACAGCTCTACCTCAAGGTGGAGGGGTTCAACTTCGCCGGATCGATCAAGCTGAAGGCCGCCCGCGAGATCGTGGCCCAGGCCGAGGCGGCAGGGGTCCTCGGCCCCGGCTCGACCCTGGTCGAGTCCTCCTCGGGGAACATGGGCGTCGCCCTCAGCATGCTCGCCGCCGACCGCGGCTACCGCTTCGTGTGCGTGACGGACTCCCGCTGCAACGCGGCCACCCGCCGCACCATGAAGGCGTTCGGCGCCGACGTCCACGTCATCACCGAGGCGCACCCCACCGAGGGCTACCTCGGCGCCCGGATCCGCTACGTCCGGGAGATGTGCGCCGCCGACGAGAAGGTGGTGTGGCTCAACCAGTACGAGGCGCCGGGCAACTGGATGGCCCACTACCGCACCACCGCGCCCGCCATCGCCGACCGCTTCCCCGCACTCGACGTCCTGGTGATCGGCGCCGGCACCACCGGCACCCTGATGGGCTGTGCCCGCTACTTCCACGAGCACCGGCCCGGCGTGCGGGTGGTCGCCGTCGACTCGGTCGGCTCCGTCACCTTCGGCGGGGCCCCGGGCCCGCGGCACATCCCCGGTCTCGGCACCAGCATCCGGCCGGCGCTCCTGGACGAGTCCTTCGTCGACTCCGTCGTCCACGTCGACGAGGAGGAGACGGTGCGGATCTGCCGCCGGCTGGCCGCGCACGGCTACCACTTCGGCGGATCGACCGGGACCGCGGTCGGCGGCGCACTCGCCTGGCTGCGGGAGAACGGCGCCGACCGCCGCACCACGGCCGTCACCATCGCCCCCGACCTGGGCGAGCGCTACCTCGACACCCTCTACGACGACAACTGGGTCCGCGGCACCTTCGGCGACGCGGCGCTGGCCGGCGGCGAGGACCGGAACGAAGGGCGGGCAGCGCGTTGACCGTGTCCCCTGGCGGCAACCTGCCGCTCACCGCCGCGCAGTCCGAGATCTGGTACGACGAGCAGTTCACGACCGGGCCGCTCGGCTACGCCATGGGCGACTACGTCGACCTGCGCGGCCCCCTCGACCCGGCACTGCTGGAACGCGCCCTGCGACGGCTGTCGGTGGAGGCCGAGGGCCTGCGGGTGCGCTTCACCGAGCACGACGGGGTGGTCGGCCAGTCCGTCGCGCCGCCGGCGGACGGCTCCCTCACGCTGGTCGACCTCGGCGCCGAACCGGACCCGGTGGCCGCCTCCGAGGCGTGGATGCTCCGCGACCTCGACCTGCCGATGAAGGCCGCCGAACCGCCGCTGCTGCGCACCGCGCTGCTCCGCCTCGGCCCCGAGCACCACCGGCTCTACCTGTGCATGCACCACATCCTGTCCGACGGGTACAGCCGCAACCTGGTCCACCCGCGCCTCGCGGCGATCTACGGCCACCTCGCGGCCGGCGGCGACGAGGCGGGTCTCGCCCCGTCGGCGCCGCCGCCGTTCCGGCTGCTGCTGGACGCGGAGACCGCCTACCGGGAGTCGCCGCGCCTCGCCAAGGACCGCGCCTACTGGACCACCCGGCTCACCACCGGCTCGCCCGAGCCGTCCTCGCTCTCCACCCGCGAACCCGCCCCCGGCCTCGTCGCCCTGCGCCGCACCGAGGTGCTGGACGCCGCCGACGCGGACCGGCTGCGCGCCGCCGCCACCGGGGCCGGGGCCACCCCGGCCGTCCTGGTGGCCGCGGCGATGGCCGCCTACGTGCAGCGGATGACCGGCCTGGAGGAGCCGCTGCTCACCCTGCCGGTCACCGCCCGGGTCGGTGCGGCCGCCCGCGGCGTCCCCGGGATGGTCGCCAACTACCTTCCGCTGGCCGTACCGGTGCGCCACGGCGCGACCCGCGACGAACTGCTGCGCGCCGCCTGGGTCGAGATCGCCAACGCGCTGCGGCACCAGCGCTACCGGGGCGAGCGGATCCGCCGCGACCTCGGCCTGCGCACGGACGACCGGCGCCCCTTCGGGCCGTTCGTCAACGTCCTGGACCAGGAGCCGGTGCTGGAGTTCGGCCCGTGCCGCGGCCAGGTGGTGAACCTGTCCACCGGCATCGTCAACGACCTGATCCTGACCGTCCTCAACACCGGCGACGGCTCCCTGGAACTGCACCTGGACGGCAACAGCGAGCTGTACGACGGCGACGAACTGGCCGCGCACGCCGCCCGGTTCGGGGCCTTCCTGCGCGCCTTCGCGAGCTGCCCGCCGGACACGGTCGTCGACCGCCTGGACGTGGTGCTTCCCGGGGAGCCGGGCGGGCTGCTCACCGGCCCCGCCGCCGGGGCCACCCGGGAGGACACGATCGCGCTGGTGCGGGCCGCCGCCGCCCGTACGCCCGACGCCGTCGCCGTGGTCGACGGCGCCCGCCGGCTGACCCACGCCGAACTGCAGCGCCGCGTCGAGGGCGTGGCCGCCCGGCTGCGCGCCGCGGGCTGCGGCCCGGACACCGTGGTCGCCCTGCTGACCCGGCCCGGCGCGGGCTACCTCGCCGCGATCCTCGCCTGTCAGACGGTGGGGGCGGCCTGGCTGCCGCTGGAGGTCGCCGCGCCCGCCGCCCGCACCGCCTCGCTGCTGGGCGACGCCGGGGTCACGGTGCTGCTCACCGGCGACGGCTTCGACGAGCAGGGCCGGGAGGCCGCCGAACTGGCCGGAGCCGTCCCGGTCCTGCCGCTGGAACCGGCCTCGGACGGCCGGGCGGCGCATGGCCGGGCCGTGCCCCCGGTCGGATCGGGCCAGGACCTCGCCTACGTGATGTTCACCTCGGGCTCCACCGGCCGCCCCAAGGGCGCGATGGTGCACCGGGACGGCATGCTGAACCACCTGCGGGCCAAGGTGGACGACCTGGCGCTGCGCCCCGGCGAGGGGGTCGTCGCCAACGCCCCGCTCACCTTCGACGTGCACGTCTGGCAGCTGCTGTCGCCGCTGCTGGTCGGCGGCTGCACCGTGGTCGCCGACCCGGAGACGGCCGCCGACCCCGACGCCCTGTTCGCCCTGGCCGTCGACGAGGACGTCGCCGTGCTGGAGGTGGTGCCCTCCCTGCTGCGCGCCGCGCTCGACCTGTGGGACGCCCGCGGGGAGGCCCCCCGGCTTCCGGGCCTGCGCCGGCTGATGGTCACCGGGGAGGCCCTGCCGGCCGACCTGTGCTCCCGCTGGTACGCCCGCTTCCCGGGGATCGGCATGGTCAACGCCTACGGGCCGACGGAGTGCTCCGACGACGTGACGCACGCCTTCGTCACCCCGCAGGACGCGGCCGCCGGGCGGGTGCCGATCGGGCGCCCGGTGCGCGGCACCCGGCTGTACGTGCTCGGGGACGGGCTGCGCCCGATGCCCGTCGGCGTGCCCGGGGAGCTCTGGGTGGGCGGTGTCGGGGTGGGCCGCGGCTACGTGGGCGACCCGGTCCGCACGGCCTCCGTCTTCCCGGCCGACCCGTTCGCCGGCGGCGGCACCCGGATGTACCGCACCGGCGACCGCGTGGTGCTGCGTCCGGACGGACAGCTGGAGTTCGTCGAACGGCGCGACTTCCAGGTGAAGGTCCGCGGCCGGCGCGTCGAGCTGGGCGAGATCGAGGCGGCCGTGCGCGCGGTACCGGGTGTCCTGGACGCCGTCGTGGTCGCGCACGGCTCCGGACTGGCCGGCTACGTGGCCGCCCCGAGTGGCGTCGACGCGGCCCTGCTGCGGGACCGGGTCGGCGCGGTCCTGCCGGCCTGGATGGTGCCGGGCTGGTGGGTCGTCCTGGACGCGCTTCCGCTGACCGCGAACGGCAAGGTCGACCGCAAGGCGCTGCCCGCGCCAGGCGGAAACGTTTCGGCACCGAGCGGCCCGGCCGTGGGCGACGCCATGAACGCCACCCCCGCCGACCCGGCGCACGGGCCGCGCAACGGTGCCGAGCAGACCCTGGGCGCGGTGTTCGCCCAGGTCCTCGGCCTGCCCGGGGTCGGCGCGGACGACGACTTCTTCGCCCTCGGCGGCGACAGCATCCGCGCCATCGAGGTGGTCGGCGCGGCCCGCCGCGCGGGCCTGGTGCTCAGCACCCGCGACGTCTTCACCGGGCGCACCGCCCGCGTCCTCGCCCGGATCGCCCGACCGGCCACCGGCGCCGGGCATGACGGCGGGCAGGTGGAGCCGGCGGGCGTCCTCGACCTCACCCCCATCGCCGCCCGCCTCCAGGAGGACACCGGCTCGACGACCGGCCCCGCCGCCGCCTTCAGCCAGCACATCGCCGTCCGGGTGCCCGCCGGGCTGGGCGCCGACCGGCTGACCGCCGCGCTGCGGTCCCTGATCGACCACCACGACGCCCTCAGGACGCGGCTCACCGAGCCGGCCCCCGGCCTGTGGCAGACGGAGGTGCTCCCGCGCGGCGCGGTCCCCGCCGACGACGGCCTGGTCCTCACCCTGCCGGACGAGCGGCCGCCCGCGGACCGGTCGGCGCTGCTCCGGCTGATCGACCGGCAGGCCGCGGCCGCCCGCAGCCGGCTCGACCCCGCGACGGCCCGGATGGTCCGCGCCGTCCTGATCCCCGGCCCCGCGGCGGCGCCGGACGAGCAGGTCCTGCTCCTGGTCGGGCACCACCTGGCCGTCGACGGAGTGTCCTGGCGCATCCTGCTGACCGACCTGTCGGCCGCCTGCGCCGCCCTCGCCGAGGGCCGCCGGCCCGAGCCCCAGGCGGTCGGCACGTCCTTCCGGGCCTGGAGCAGGCTGCTGACCGACCGGGCCCGCACCGAGCTGCGCGGCGCCGAACTGGCCGTGTGGCAGCGCGTCCTGACCGGCCCCGACCCACTGCTCGGCCCCCGCCGGCTGGACCCGGCGCGGGACGTCAGGGCCACCGCCGGCACCCTGCGCACCGAGCTCCCGCCCGAGGTCACCGGGCTGCTGCTGAGCACCGTCCCCGCGGCCCTGCGGGCCGAGGTCAACGACGTCCTGCTGACCGCCCTGGCGGTCGCCGTCGCCGACTGGCGGCTGCGGCGCCGCGGCGACGGCACGAGCGCCACGCTGATCGAACTGGAGGGCCACGGCCGCGAGGAGATCGCGGACGGCCTGGACCTGTCCCGCACCGTCGGCTGGTTCACCAGCATCCACCCGGTCCGGCTCGACCCGGGCCCCCGGCCCCACCAGGCACTCGGCCGGGCGGTCAAGCTGGTCAAGGAGCAGCTGCGGGAGGTGCCCGAGCACGGGATCGGCCACGGCCTGCTGCGCCACCTCAACCCGCAGGCCGCGCGGCTGCTCTCCCGGTACCCCCGGCCGCAGATCGGCTTCAACTACATGGGCCGCTTCGACGCCCGGGAGGACGTGCTCTGGTCGCCGGTCACCGGGGACGGCATCGTCGGCACCGGCACCCAGCCGGCCATGCCGCTGGAGCACGTCCTCGCGCTCACCCCGGCCACCGAGGACCGCGCCGACGGCCCGCACCTGGTCGCCAACTGGACCTTCGCCGACGGCATCCTCGACCGGGAGTCCGTCGGGGAACTGGCCGACGCCTGGTTCCGGGCGCTGCGCGCCCTGGCCGAGTACGCCGCGTCGCCGGACGCCGGCGGCGCCACCCCGGCCGACTTCCCGCTGGTCGCCCTCGACCAGGAGGAGATCGAACGGTACGAGGCCGAGCTGGCCGGGGCGAGCCCCGCGCTCACCCCGGGGCAGGCGCTCTCGGACGTGCTGCCGCTCACCCCGCTGCAGCGCGGGCTGCTGTTCCACCACGAGGCCGAGCAGGACGGGGTGGACGTCTACACCCTGCAGATCGCCGCCGACCTGGAGGGCGAGCTCGATCCCGCGGCACTGCGGGCCGCGGGCCGGACGCTGCTGCGGCGCCACCCGGCGCTGCGGGCCGCCTTCCTCCACCGCGCCTCCGGGGACCCCGTCCAGCTGATCCCCTCGGACGCCGAACTCACCTGGGAAGACGTCGACCTGACGCACCTTCCGGAGTCGGAGCGGGCGGCCGAGACGGAGCGCCTGACCGACGAGGAGCGCACCCGCCGGTTCGACCTGGCGGCCCCGCCGCTGCTGCGCTTCACCCTGCTCAGGACCGGGCCGCAGCGGTACCGGTTCCTGTGGACCAGCCACCACCTGCTGGTCGACGGCTGGTCGATGCCGATCCTGGTCGAGGAACTGCTCGCCCTGCTCGCCGAGTACAGCGAGGGCGGCGAGTACGGCGGCGGCGGCGCGGGCGGCGAGGGCGCCACCGTCACCGAGAAGGCCGAGCTGCCGGGGCCCGCCCCGCACCGCCGGTACCACGCCTGGCTCGCCGCCCGCGACCGCGAGGCGGCGCGCGAGGCCTGGCGGCGCTCGCTCGCCGAGCTCCCCGGCCCGACCCTGGTCGCCCCGGCCGCGGACGCGGCGGCGCTCTCCCTCCCGGAGTCGCTGCACCTCGATCTCGACCCGGAGCTCACCGCCCGGCTCCTCGCCACCTCCCGCACCGCCGGCCTGACCGTCAACACCGTGGTGCAGGGCTGCTGGGCCCTGCTGCTCGGCGAACTGACCGGCTCCCAGGACGTGGTGTTCGGCGCGATCACGGCCGGCCGGCCCGCGGAGGTCCCCGGGATCGAGTCGATGGTGGGCATGTTCCTCACCACCGTCCCCGTACGGGTCCGGCTGCACCCCGACGCCACGCTCGGCGGCCTGCTGCGCACCCTGCAGGACGAGCGCGCCGAGCTCCTGCCGCACGAGCACCTCGGGCTGGCCGAGATCCACCGGGCCGCCGGGCTCGTCGGCGAGGCCTTCGACACCGTGCTGCTGTTCGAGAACTTCCCGATCGGCTCCGGTGCGGCCTCGGGCGGCGCCGGAACGGACCGGGTGCGGGTGCTGCGCGCCGAGGCCCGCGACGCCCGGCACCACCCGCTGAGCATGGCGGTGCTGCCGGACGGCGACCGGCTGCGGCTGCGGCTGGACTACCTGCCCACCGCCTTCCGGCCCGAGCGGGTGGCCGCGGTCGCCGAGCGGTTCACCGCGCTGCTGCACCTCGCCGCCACCGCCCCCGGCACCACGCTGGCCCGCACGGGCTCGCCGCTGCGGCCGCGGGCCGGTGCGGCGGCCGCCCCGGCGCCGGCCGCCGCACCGGGCGGCCCCGCCGCCGCGCCGCGCGCGCCCCGGACCGCCCGCGAGGAGGCCCTGTGCGCCGTCTTCGCGCAGGTGCTGGGCGTCGAACGGGTGGGCGCGAACGACGACTTCTTCACCCTCGGCGGCGACAGCATCCGGGCGATCCAGGTGGTCAGCCGGGCGCACCTCGAAGGCCTGGTGTTCGCCGTGCGGGACGTGTTCGCCGGCCGGACGGTCGCGGCCCTGGCCGAGGTCGCCGAGGCGCACCGGCCCGCGCCGCCCGCCGCGCCGGAGGAGCCCCTGCTGGCCCTCGACGACGACGAACTGGCCCTGATGGAGAACGACTTGAACGAGGACATGCTGTGACGGGCAAGCCGAGGATCGTCGAAGCACTGCCGCTCTCCCCGCTCCAGCAGGGGCTGCACTACCTCGCCGCCGAGGGAAGCGGACCCGACCCGTACGTCCTCCAGCTGTCGGTGCGGGTCGAGGGCGAGCTGCCCGTCGACCGCCTCCGGGAGGCGGCGGCGGCGCTGCTGGGCCGCCACCCGCACCTGCGGAGCTGCTTCCGGCCCCGCCGCAACGGCGAGATCGTCCAGGTGGTCCTGGACGAGGGCTCGGTCCACGTCCCCTGGCGGGAGGTGGACCTGGCGGGCCTCCCGTACCGCAGGCGCCGTGCCGAGTCCGACCGGATCGCCGACCAGGACCGGCTGGAGCGCTTCGACCCGGCCCGGCCGCCGCTGATGCGGTTCACCGCGATCCGGCTCGGCCGGCGCCGCTACCGGCTGCTGTGGTCGGTGCACCACCTGCTGCTGGACGGCTGGTCGATGCCGCTCGCCGCGCGGGAGCTGCTCGCCCTGGCGGGCCTCGCCGGGGCCGAGCCGCTGCCCGAGCCCGCCCCGTACCGGACGTACCTGCGCTGGCTGGCGGGGCAGGACCGGGAGGCCGCCCGCGCCGCCTGGGCCGAGACCCTGGCCGGCCTCGACGGCCCGCTGCGCCTCGCGCCGCACTCCGTCGGACAGGACGCCGGGGCGCTGCCCGCGGTCCGCTCGGCCGCCCTCTCCCCCGCGCTGACCCGGGCGCTCTCCTCCTGGTGCGCGGCCGAGGGCGTCACCCTCAACTCGGCCGTGCAGGCCTGCTGGGCGGTGGCGATCGGCTACCTGTCCGGCCGCCAGGACGTGGTCTTCGGCACCGTCACCTCCGGCCGTCCGGCCGAGCTGCCGGGCGTCGAGACGATGATCGGGCTGTTCGCCAACACGGTGCCGGTGCGCGCCGAGCTGCGTCCCGACCGGACCGTCGCCGAGCTGGTCCGCGCCCTGGCCCGGCAGCAGGTGCACCTGCTGCCGCACACCCACCTGCCGCTCGCCGAGGTCCAGGCCGCGGCCGGCCTGCGCGGCGAACTGTTCGACACCGCGGTCGCCTTCCAGAGCTACCCCATGGCACGGACGGCGCCCTCCGACGACCGCGCCCTGGTGCTCGACGACATCAGGGTGCGCACCGCCACCCACTTCGCGGTGGGCCTGACCGTGACCCCGGGCGACGGGCTCGACTTCTCCCTCGCCCACGCGCCCGGCGCGTTCGACGGCGACGGCGCCCGCACGGCCGCCCGCGCGCTCGACCTGTTCGTCGACGCCCTGGAGCGGACGGCCGCGGCCCCCGACACCCCGCTGGCCCGGATCGTCGGCGGCGGCGAGGCCCCCGAGGGGCCGGGCGCCGGCCTCGACCTGCGCGACGACCGCACCCGCGGCGCCACCCTGCACGAGCTGTTCCGGGGGCACGCGGAGCGGAACCCCGGGGCACCCGCCCTGATCGTCCCGGACGAGGACCGGCCGGACGACCCGGCCGCGGCGCGCACCCTGGACTACGGGCAGCTCGACACCGCCTCGGACCGGCTGGCCGAGCGGCTGGCGGCGTCCGGCGCGCGCCCCGGCACCTTCGTGGCCCTGGCCCTGCCGCGCGGCGCCGACATGATCGTCGCACTGCTCGCGGTGCTCAAGGCCGGGGCCGCGTACCTGCCGGTCGACCTGGCCTATCCGCCCGAGCGGATCGACTACATGCTCACCGACGCGGCCCCCACGCTGGTGGTCACCACCTCGGCGACCCGGCTGCCGGACGGCTGCGCCGCGCCGCGCGTCGACCTCGACCTGCCGGACTCCCGGCCGGCGCCGGACCCGGGGGCCCCGGTGCGCCCGGCCGCCGCCGCACCGGGCAGCCCCGCCTACGTCGTCTACACCTCCGGGTCGACCGGCCGCCCCAAGGGCGTCGTGGTCCCGCACGAGGGTGCCGTCAACCTGGCCGCCCACCACGCCGCCCGGCTGGGCGCGGGGCCGGGGGCCAGGGCCCTGCAGTTCGCGTCGTTCAGCTTCGACGCCACGGTGTGGGAGCTGTGCGCCTCGCTCTACACCGGCGGCGCCCTGGTGCTGGCCACGGCGGAGAGCCGGATGTCCGGGGAGGCGCTGGCCCGCCTGTTCCTCGCGCACCGGATCAACCACGCGGTGCTGCCGCCGACCGTCCTGGCAGGCCTGCCCGGGGACGCCGAACTGCCCTCCGACCTACGCCTGTTCACCGCCGGTGAGGCGCTGCCCGCGGCCCTGGCCGAACACTGGTCGGCCCGGGTCGAGCTGCGCAACGCCTACGGGCCGAGCGAGACCTCGGTCTGCGCGAGCGTCAGCGAACCGCTGCACGGCGCGGGCAGGCCGCCGATCGGCACACCGGTCTCGGCCTTCCGGCTGTTCGTCCTCGACTCGGCCCTGCGGCCGGTGCCGGCCGGTGTGGCCGGCGAGTTGTACGTGGCCGGCCCCGGGCTGGCCGGCGGCTACCACGACCGTCCCGGCCTGACCGCCGCCCGGTTCCCCGCCTGCCCGTTCGGGCCGCCCGGCGCCCGGATGTACCGCACCGGCGACGTGGTGCGCCGGCTGGAGGACGGCGCGCTGGACTACGTCGGCCGCGCCGACCAGCAGGTCAAGCTGCGCGGCTTCCGCATCGAGCCGGGCGAGATCGAGGCCGTGCTCGGGGGCCACCCGTCCGTCGCCCAGGTCGCGGTGACGGTCCGGGAGGACCGGCCCGGGGACCGCCGCCTGGTCGGCTACGCGGTGCCCTCCGGCCGCGCCGGGCTGGACGTGGAGGAGCTGCGGGCGCACGCCGCCGCGGCCCTCCCGGCCCACATGGTGCCCGCCGCCCTGGTCGTGCTCGCGGCGCTGCCGGTCACCCCGAACGGCAAGGTGGACGTCCGGGCACTGCCCGCCCCCGAACACACCGCCGCCGGCCGGCTGCCCGAGACCGCCGAGGAGCGGGAGCTGTGCGCGATCCTCGGCGAGGTGCTCGCCCTCGACCCGGTCGGCGCGGACGACGACTTCTTCGCCCTCGGCGGGCACTCGCTGCTGGCCGCGCGGGTGGCCAACCTGGTGCGGGCCAGGCTCGGCAGCCCGCTGTCGGTGCGGGAGGTGTTCGAGGCCCCCAGCGCCGCCGCCCTGGCCGCCCTGCTGGCCGCCCGCCCGGAGCGCTCCGACGCGGACGGCGCGGAGCCCCGCGCGCTCCCCGAACTCGTCGCCGGGGAGCGGCCGGCGTCCGTCCCGCTCTCCCACGCGCAGGAGCGGCTGTGGTTCCTGCAGCGGCTCGGGGTGCCCGACGGGCTGTACGCCGTCCCCTTCGCGGTGCGGATGCGCGGGGCGCTGGACGCCGACGCGCTGCGGGCGGCGCTGCGCGACCTGGTCACCCGCCACGAGTCGCTGCGGACCGTCTTCCCCGCCGTCGGCGGCGACGGCACCGGCGCCGAGCAGCGCGTGCTCGCCCCGGAGGCCGTCGACCTGCCGCTGCCCCTGGTGGACTGCACCGAGGAGGAGCTGCCGCGGGCGCTCGCCGCCGAGGCCGCCCGCGGCTTCGACCTCGCCGTCCGCCCCCCGCTGCGGGCCACGCTGTTCGCGCTGGCACCCGACGACCACGTGTTCGCGCTGGTGCTGCACCACATCGCGGCCGACGGCTGGTCCCTGGGTCCGCTGGCGAACGACCTGGCCGAGGCCTACCGGTCCCGGCTCGCCGGACGGGCCCCCGCATTCGCCCAACTTCCCGTACAGTACGCCGACTTCACGCTGTGGCAGCGGCAGCTGCTCGGCTCGGAGCAGGACCCGCACAGCGAGCTGTCCCGGCAACTCGCCCACTGGAGCCGGGCACTGGACGGACTGCCGGTCGAGATCGGGCTGCCCTTCGACCGCCCCCGGCAGGCCCTCGCCACCCACCGGGGCGGCGCGGTGCACCTGCCCCTGCCCGCCGAACTCGTCCGCGCGCTGAGGGCGTTCGCCCGCGACTCCGGCACCAGCCTGTTCATGGTGGCGCAGGCCGGGCTCGCGGCCCTGCTCACCCGCTACGGCGCCGGCACCGACATCCCCCTCGGCAGCCCGGTCGCGGGGCGCGGCGACGCCCGACTGCACGGCCTGGTCGGCATGTTCGTCAACACCCTGGTGCTGCGCACCGACACCTCGGGCGATCCTTCGTTCTCCGAACTCCTTTCCAGGGTCCGGGAGTTCGACCTGGCCGCCTACGAGAACCAGGACCTGCCGTTCGAGCGCCTGGTGGAGGCGCTCAATCCGGAGCGGTCGCTGTCCCGCAATCCGCTGTTCCAGGTCATCCTGGACTGCCGGGACGCCGATCCCGTCCCCGACACCGGCCCGGACCTCACGATGGAGCCGGTACCGACCGCGGGCAGCACCGCCAAGTGGGACCTGTTCGTCCAGCTGACCGCGGGCCCCGAGACCGACCGGATGGACCTGGCGGTCGAGTACGCGAGCGACCTGTTCGAGGAGCGCACCGTGCGGCGCCTCGCCGCCGCGCTGCTGCGGCTGCTGGCCTCGGCCACCGACGCGCCCACCCGCCCGCTCTCCCACCTGGAGGTCCTCACCCCCGAGGCGCGCGGCGACCTGCGCGCGCTGGGAGAGGGGCCGGTGGACACGCCCCGCACCACGGTCACCGCCCTGTTCGACGCCCACCTGGCCACCGCGCCCGAGGCGACCGCGCTGCTGTTCGCCACCGGCGCCGGGACCGGCCTCGACGGCGCCATGACGTACCGCCGACTCGACGCCGCCGCCAACCGGACCGCCCGCCATCTGGCGTCCCGCGGCGTCGGCCGGGGCGACATCGTGGCGCTGTGCCTGGAACGCGGGCCGGACGCGGTCGTCGCCATGCTGGCGGCGGCAAGGCTCGGTGCCGCCTACCTGCCGCTCGACCCGGCCTACCCGGCCGCCCGGCTGCGCCACATGGTCACCGACAGCGGCGCCCGGGTGCTGCTCACCCAGCGGTCCCTGGCCGCCGAGGCGGCGAGCGCCGACCCGGAGGGCGGCTGCGCGGCCGTCTGCCTGGACGACCCGCGCACCCGCCGGGAGATCGACGCCCTCCCCGAGACCGCCTCGGCGGGCGGGCCCGACCCGGACGACCTGCTCTACGTCATCTACACCTCCGGCTCGACCGGCACCCCCAAGGGCGTCGGCGTCTCCCACCGGGCCACCGCCCGGCTGGTGCACGGCATGCCCGCGCTGGGCTTCGCCCGCGCGGACACCTTCCTGTGGAACGCCTCGCCGGCCTTCGACGCCTCGGTGTTCGAGGTGTGGACGGCCCTGGCGCACGGCGCCCGGCTGGCGGTGAACCCGCCGGGGCCGACCGACCCCGGACGGCTCGGCGCGCTGCTGCGGGAGAGCGCCGTCACCGTCTCCCTGCTCACCCCCCGGCTGGTCAACGTCATCGCCGACCTCGACCCGGCCTGCCTCGCCCCGCTGCGGCTGCTGCTCACCGGCGGCGAGGCCGTCTCGGCGGAGCACGTGCGCAAGCTGCGCCAGGCCCTGCCCGGCACCGAGGTGGTGGACGCCTACGGGCCGACCGAGGCCGCCGTCATCGCCACCGTCCACCAGGTGCGCGAGCTGGCGCCCGAGGCCTCCTCCGTCCCCATCGGCCTGCCGATCGGCGACACCTCGGTGTACGTCCTGGACGAGGCCCTGCGCCCCGTCCCGTACGGCGCCGTCGGCGAGCTGTACGTGGCCGGCCCCGGACTGGCCCGCGGCTACCTCGGCCGCCCCGGGCTGACCGCCGGGCACTTCGTCGCGAACCCCTTCGGCCCGCCCGGCACCCGGATGTACCGCACGGGCGACCTGGTCCGCTGGGACGTGGACGGCCGCCTGGACTTCACGGGCCGCAGCGACCACCAGGTGAAGGTCCGCGGCTACCGCATCGAGACCGGTGAGGTCGAACGGGCCCTGGCCGCGCACCCGTCGGTCGCCCGGGCCGCCGTCACCGTCCGGGACGACGGCTCCGGGGACCGCCTGCTGGTCGCCTACCTGGTGCCCGCGTCGAACGGCCCCGACCCCGAACCGGCGGACCTCCGGCGGGACCTGGGCCGGACCCTGCCCGCCCACGCCGTCCCCGGCGCGTTCGTGCTGCTCCCGGAGCTGCCGCTGACGCCCAACGGAAAGCTGGACACCGCGGCGCTGCCCGCCCCGGCGCCGGTGGACACGGCCCCCGCCCTGCCCCGCACACCGGCCGAGCGGGTGATCTGCGAGGCGGCGGCCGAGGTGCTGGGGCGGGCGGCGGTCGGCCCCGACGACGGGTTCTTCGCGCTCGGCGGCGACAGCCTCAAGGCCATCCGCCTGGTGAACGCCGCCGGACGGGCCGGGCTGCGGCTGGACCTGGCCGCCGTCTTCCAGTACCGCACCCTGGCGGAACTGGCCGTGGCGGGCCGCCCCGACGAGTCCGGCCGGCCGGCCGCCGCCGCCGACCCGGTCGACCTGCTCGCCCCGCTGCTGCCGATCCGCTCCGGCGGATCCCGGGCACCGCTGTTCTGCGTGCACGGCGGCCTGGGCTTCGGCCTGCCCTTCGCCGAACTCGCCCGTCACCTCGACCCGGAGCAGCCGGTCCACGCCCTCCAGGCGCCCGGCCTCGCCCGCGAGCAGACCCCGCCGGGCGACCTCGCCGCCGTCGCCGAGGACTACGTCGCCCTGATCCGGACCGTCCGGCCCAGCGGCCCCTACCACCTGCTCGGCTGGTCCTACGGAGGCATCGTGGCGCAGGCGATGGCCGTGCGGCTGCGCGCCGAGGGCGAGGAGGTCGCCTTCCTCGCCAACCTCGACGCCTACCCGGACTCCGCCCCCGAGTCGCAGCCCACGGACGAGGAGTTCCTCACGGACTTCCTCACCGAGGCGGGCCTCGGCGCCGACGTGCTGCCCCGGCCCACCGTCGAGGCCGTCGCGGCCCTGCTCGCCCGGACCGGCGGCCCGCTCGCGGCCTTCGACGAAGCCGCCCTGGCCCGGCTGCTCACGGTCATGCGCGCCAACGTCGACCTGTTCCGCGGCCACACCCCGGAGACCTTCGACGGCGGGATGACCCTGCTGGTCGCCACCGGGTCCCTGGACGGGCAGGACGTACGGATCCGCGCCAAGACCTGGGAGCGGTACGTGACCGGTGGGGTCGACGTCCACCCGGTGCCCTGCGCCCACGCCGACATGCTGGGCCCGGGCCCGGCCGCCGCGATCGGCCGGTTGGTCGAACACCGGCTGGCCGCCCTGCACTCCCCCGCCGCCACCCACCGCACGACCTCCGACGACCTGGGAGACAACTCATGAGCAACCCCTTCGACAACCCCGAGGGCCGCTTCCTCGTGCTGGTCAACGAGGAGGACCAGCACTCGCTGTGGCCGTCCTTCGCGGACCTGCCGGACGGTTGGACCGTCGCGCTCGCCGAGACCGACCGCGCCGGCGCCGTCGAGCACATTGAGCGGCACTGGACCGACATGCGACCGCTGAGCCTGCGGAACCGGGGCTAGCCGGTGTCCACCGACAAGGCGATCCTCGCCGAGGGGCTGAGCAAGCGCTACGCCACCCACACCGCCCTGCACGGCATCGACCTGGCCGTACCGACCGGGACGGTGCTGGGCGTGCTCGGCCCGAACGGCGCCGGCAAGACCACCACCGTCCGGATCCTCGCCACCCTCCTGCAACCGGACGGCGGCCGTGCCGTGGTGGCCGGACACGACGTCGCCCGCGACCCCCGCGCGGTGCGCCGCCGCATCGGCCTGGCCGGGCAGTACGCCGCCGTGGACGCGCTGCTGACCGGCCGGGAGAACCTGGTGCTGCTGGGCCGGCTCCTGCGGCTCGGGCGGCGCGGCGCGGCGGCGCGCGCCCAGGAACTGCTCGACCGCTTCGGGCTGCTGGACGCCGCGGAGCGGACGGTCGGCACCTACTCCGGCGGGATGCGCCGCCGGCTCGACCTGGCCGCCTGCGTCGTCGGAGAGCCCGAGGTGCTGTTCCTCGACGAGCCGACCACCGGCCTCGACCCGGTCAGCCGGAACGTGCTGTGGAACGAGGTGCGCGGCCTGGTCGCCGGCGGCGTCACCGTCCTGCTGACCACCCAGTACCTGGAGGAGGCGGACGAGCTGGCCGACCGCGTCGTGGTCATCGACACCGGCCGGGTCGTCGCCGAGGGCAGCCCCGACGAGCTGAAGCGCAAGGTCGGCACGGACAGCCTGGAGGTGACCGTGGCCCAGCCCGGACAGCTGCGGGCGGCGGCCGCCGCCCTCGCCGCGCTCGGCGGCCGCGCCCCCACCGTCCACGAGGACGGCTGCCGGGTCACCGTCCCGCTCGAACACGGGCTGGACGACGTCGCGTTGGCCGCCTCCGAACTGCGCGGCCGCGGCATCACCGCCGCGGACTTCCAGGTCCGCAGGCCCTCGCTCGACGACGTGTTCTTCGCCCTCACCGGGGCCGCCGCCCCGACCGGCGCCCCCTCCTCGGAAGGAACCGATCAGCCATGACGGCGCTGGCCGCCTATCTGGCCGACACCGCAGTCCTGACCGGCCGCCACCTGCGCCATCTGCGCCGGTCGCCGGGCAGGCTGCTGCTGGTCACCATGACCCCCGCCGTCATGCTGATCGCCATCGGCTACCTGTTCCGCGACTCGATCGCCATCCCCGGCGTGGCCTCCTACGAGGACTACATCATGGCCGGGATCGCCGCCCAGGTCGCCCTGGCCGGGGTGGGGCCGACCGCCCTGGGCGTGGCCGTCGACCTGCGCGACGGACTGGTCGACCGCTACCGCTCGCTGCCGATATCGGCCAGCAGCGTGCTCGTCGGCCGCGCCCTGTCGGACATGCTCACCGCGGCGGCCGGGCTGGCGGCCGTCTCCGGTCTCGGCCTCCTGCTCGGCTGGCGCCCGCACGGAGGGCCGGGGCGGATCGCGGCCGGCTTCGCGGTGCTGCTCGCGTTCTCCTTCGTCATGCTGTGGGTCGGCATCCTGCTCGGCACCACCATGCGGAACGTGGAGGCGATCGACGGCACCGGGGCGCTGATCCTGGTCGTGCTCTCCTTCCTGTCCAACGCCTACGTCTCGGTGAGCGGGCTGCCGGGCTGGCTCCGCCCGGCGGCCGAGTGGAACCCGGTCAGTTCCGTCATCACCGTCTGCCGCCACCTGTGGGGCAACGAGCCGACCGGGCCGGCAGCCGCCGGGTTCCCGGCGACCCACCCCGGGGTCGTCGTCGCCTGCTCGCTCGGAGTCGTGCTGCTGGCCGTCGTACCCGCCGCGCTGCGCGGATTCCGGCGCGCCGTCGGGCGGTGATCCAACGTCAGCGGGATGTCAGTTGCCAATCATCGGAGCCTCCTAGGTTGGCGTCCGGAACCACCGGGGCCTGAAGCGTCGAGCTCAAAGGAGAACCATGTCCACCGTCACCCCTGAGCACTACACCCGGATCAAGGAGATCGTCGCGAAGCAGATCGGCGTCGAGTTCTCCGCCCTCGGCGACTCGACGCACCTGGTCGACGAGTTGGGCGTGGACTCGCTGAAGCTCATCGACGTCCTCAGCGCGATCGAGATGGAGTTCACCATCGTCATCGACATGGAGGAACTGCCCGAGATGGTCAACGTCGAGGCGATCCACCGGGTCACCGCGCGCGCGGCGGGATGGTAGGGAGTCCCTTGTCCACTGCTTCCCGGCCGGCGGCCCGCAGCCGCCGCACCGTCGTTGTCACCGGCATCGGCGTCATCAGCAGCATAGGCACGGGTGCCGACGAGTACGCCGTGGCACTGCGGGAGGGCCGTTCCGGAGCCCGCCCGCTCACCCGGATCGACACCACCGGATTCCTGCGGAAGAACGCCGCCGAGGTCGAGGACTTCGAGCCGGCCCGCTGGATCCGCAACATCCCGCTCGACTACACCGGTCGCGCCGGGCACTTCGCCGTCGCCGCGGCCCGTCAGGCCGTCGAGAACGCCGGGCTGACGGACGAGGAGCTCGCGGCCCGGCACGTGCTGATCAGCATCGGCACGACCGACGGCGAGTCCCACGACCTCGGCACCCTGGTCGAGCAGGAGCTGGGGGACGGCGGCCCCGACGCGTTGGACCCGGTGCTGGCCCGGCGCCTGGGCTCGGGCCGGCTGTCCACCGCGGTCGCCCGCGAACTGCGGCTGCGCGACGCGGAGGCGGTCACCCTCACCACGGCCTGCGCGGCCGGCAACTACTCCATCGGCTACGGCCTGGACGTCATCCGCTCCGGTGAGGCCGACATCGCGCTGTGCGGCGGCGCCGACGCCGTGTGCCGCAAGACCTTCGCCACCTTCCAGCGGCTCGGCGCCATCACCCCCGACGTGGTGCGGCCGTTCGACGTGCACCGCAAGGGCATCCTCACCGGCGAGGGCGGCGGCGTCCTGGTGCTGGAGTCCCTGGAGTCCGCCCTCGCCCGCGGTGCCCGCATCTACGCCGAGGTCCTGGGCTACGGGCTCTCCTGCGACGCGCAGCACCCCACCGCGCCCAGCCGGGACGGCGTCGCCCGGGCCATGGAACTCGCCCTGGCCGACGCGGGAGTCAAGAAGGACCAGGTGGACTACATCTCGGCGCACGCCACCGGCACCCGCGCCAACGACGCCGCCGAGGCCGGCGCCATCGTCGACGTCTACGGCGAACACCCGCCCCGCACCATCGGGTTGAAGTCGATGCTGGGCCACTCGATGGGCGCGGCCAGCGCCCTGGCCGCCGCCGCCTGCGCGCTGTCGATCCACAACGGGTTCATCCCGCCGACGATCAACCACCAGGAGACCGACCCGCAGTGCCCGGTGGACTGCGTCCCCAACCACGCGGTCACGGCTGACGTGCGGATCGTCCAGAACAACTCCAGCGCCTTCGGCGGCAACAACGCCGTCCTGATCCTCGGTTCCCTCAAGGAGCGTGTCTGATGTCCGCGCCCGCGGAAGCAGTCCCCGTGCCGGCCGACGGTCTCGTCATCACCGGCTGGTCGGCGGTCTCGGCGCACGGCCTCTCCCGGCGGGACTTCGCCGACGGGGTGCGCTCGGGCCTGGCCGCGGCCCGCACCGAGCCCGACGGCCCGCGACTGCCCCGCCCCGACGCCTGCCTGGTACCCGACCTCGACCGTCCCGGTCTGCTCGGCCAGGACTACAGCTACACCCTCGACCGGCTGGCCGTCATGGCCCTGCTCGCCACGGACCAGCTGCTGGCCGACCCGGAGGGCGGGCCCGTACCGCGCACCGACGAACGCACCGGCCTGGTCATGGGGACCACCATGGGCGGCAAGGAGACCATGGCCGCGGTCATCCGGGGCTCGCTGACCAACGCGCGGCCCTTCTACGTCGACGTCGGCCTGATCCCGGGCTGCGTGATGAACCACTCCGCCGGGGCCGCCGCGATCCGGCACGACCTGCGCGGCCCCAACGCCACGGTCGGCGGCGGCCGGGTGAGCGGCCTGCTCGCCCTCAACTACGCGCGCCGCCTGCTCGACCAGGGCCGCGCCGACAACTGCCTGGTCGGTTCCGCGGAGGAGTTCGCCCCCACCCAGGCCTGGCTGGAGCAGGCCGCCGGCACCCCCGGGGAGCCCGCCCCGCTGCTCGGCGAGGGCTGTGGGCTGCTGCTGCTGGAACCGGCCTCCGCCGGCCAACTGCCGCCGCTTGCCGTGGTGTTGGACGTCTCCACCGGCATCGACGTGGACGACGACCCGCAGGCGGCCGTCGCCTCCTGCGCGCGCCGCGCCCTCGACCGGGCGGGCGTCACGCCGGAGGAGGTGTGGGCCGCCGTCCCCACGGCCGCGCCGACCCCGGAGGGCGCGGCCGAGCACGCCGCGCTGGCCGGGCTGGTGCCGCCGGAGGCACTGGACCGGATCCCGTCGATGGCACTGCTCGGCGACACCGGCGCCGCGTCCGCGACGCTGCAGATCGCGGCGGTGCTCGTGATCGCCGGGGCCGACCCGACGGCCGCCGGCCGCGTGGCGCTGGTCTCGGCGGTGGACCGGGACGGCACCGTCGCCGTCGCCGTACTGCGACTCCTCGAGGTGACGTCATGACCGCGCTGGTGACCGGAGGTTCGCGGGGCATCGGACGGGCGGTCGTGCTGCGGCTCGCCCGGGACGGCCACGACGTGGCCTTCTGCTACCGGTCCGACGAGGCCGCCGCCGAGTCGCTGCTGAAGGAGACGGCGGAGCTGGGCACCCGGGTCGTCGCGGCCCGCTGCGACACCTCGGACGGTACCGCCGTACGGGCCTGGGTGCGCGAGGCGGAGCGCGAACTGGGGCCGGTGGACACCGTGGTGGCGTCGGCCGGCATCACCCGGGACCGTCCGCTGGTGCTGATGGGCGACGAGGACTGGCGGCAGGTGCTGAACGTCAACCTGGACGGGGTCTACCACCTGTGCCGGGCGGCGGTGCCCGGCATGGCCAAGCGCGGCCGCGGGTGCGTGGTCAACCTCTCCTCGGTCTCCGGGATCTCCGGCAACGCGGGGCAGGCCAACTACGCCGCCTCCAAGGCCGGGATCATCGCCTTCACCAAGAGCCTGGCGAAGGAACTCGGTCCGCGCGGCGTGCGGGCCAACGCCGTCGCGCCGGGTCTGATCGACACCGACATGGTGGGCGGTGCCTCCGAGGCCGCGATCGGGCGGATCCTGCAGAACGTGCCGCTGCGTCGGCTGGGCCGTCCCGAGGAGGTCGCCGAACTGGTCGGCTTCCTCGCCTCCGACCGTGCGGCCTACGTGACCGGATCGGTGTTCGAGGTGCACGGCGGCCTCACCCTCTGACCCACCCACCCCTAGCCCGTGGAGAAGTGACCATGTCCCGGATTCCCAGTTTCGCCGTGATCTCCGGCGCCCAAGTGCACCACGCCACGGCCGGCCAGGAGCAGGCCGTCATCACGGCGGTCGAGAAGGCGTACCGGCTGCACGGCGCCGGTGAGACCGTCAACCCCGACTCCTACTTCCTGCGCTTCCCCGACCGGCCCTCGTCCCGGATCATCGCCCTGCCCGCCTCGGTGGGCGGGGAGGTGGGCGTGCACGGCATGAAGTGGATCTCCAGTTTCCCGGAGAACGTGGCCGCCGGCATCCCGCGCGCCTCCGCGGTGCTGGTGCTGAACGACGCCGAGACCGGTTACCCGTTCGCCCTGCTGGAGAGTTCGATCATCAGCGCGGCCAGGACCGCCGCGTCGGCCGCCCTGGCCGCCCGCGCCCTCGGCGAGGCACGCGGCACCAAGCCGCGCCGCCTCGGCTTCGTCGGGGCCGGGCTCATCGCCCGCTATGTGCACACCTACCTCGCGGCGGCCGGGTTCGGCTTCGACGAGATCGGCGTGCACGACCTGTCCGCCGAGCACGCCGCGGGCCTCTCCGACCACCTGCGCGGGGCGCAGCCCTCGGACGTCACCGTGCACGACACGGCCGAGGACCTGATCCGGTCCAGCGACCTGGTGGTCTTCGCCACCGTCGCGGGCGAGCCGCACGTCCACGACCCGGCCTGGTTCGACCACGCTCCGCTGGTGCTGCACCTGTCGCTGCGCGACCTGTCGACCGAGGTGATCCTCTCGGCCTGGAACGCGGTGGACGACGTCGAGCACTGCCTCAAGGCCGGCACCTCCCCGCACCTGACCGAACAGGCCGTCGGCAACCGCGAGTTCATCGCGGGAACACTCGACGACGTGCTCGCCGGGCGGATCGCGCCGCCCGCGGACCGGCCCGTGGTGTTCTCCCCGTTCGGCCTCGGCGTGCTCGACCTGGTGGTCGCCAAGCACGTCTACGACGCGGTCGACGCCGCCGGAGAACTCCGGACCGTCCCCGACTTCTTCCACGACACCGACCGCTACGGCCGGACACTCGCGGATCCGGCGCCCACGGAAGGCCGACAGTGACCGTGCCGCGGCGCGTCCGGCGCACCGCCGTCGCCTCCGCCGTCGCGGTCATCGCCGTCGTCGGGCCGGCCGGCTGCGACGCCGGCGACGTGACCGGCGTCGGCGACGGACCCGCCCACGTGGCGGAGTTCGAGTTCACCGAGCAGGTCACCGAACTGGTGGTGACCACCAACCACGGGAACATCGCCACCCGTCCCGCCGGCGGCAGCACCACCAAGGTCACCGAGACGGTGCGCTACCGGTCGACGAAGCCGACCACCACCCGCACCCAGAACGGCGGCACCCTCACCCTGTCGGCCGGCGGCTGCGGCTCCGTCCTGGGCGCGAACGCGACCTGCTCGGTGGACTACACCGTCGAGGTGCCCAAGGGGGCCAAGGTCAACCTCCGCGGCTCGGCCGGCGACGTCACCCTGACGGGAACGACCGGCGGCGGCGAACTCCACAGCGAGGCGGGCGACATCAAGGCCGACGGCGTGTCGGGCGCGCTGACGGCGAGCACCGACGGCGGCGACATCAAGCTGACCTTCGCCGCGGCGCCGGGCAACGTGAAGGCCACCAGCTCCGCGGGCGACGTCACCCTCCGCGTCCCGAACGGCCACTACGCCGTGGAAGCCTCGACGGACGTCGGCGACCGCACCGTACGGGTCACCAACGACCCGTCCGCGGCCACCCGACTGAACCTGCACTCCGACGTCGGCAACGTCTCCGTCCTCGCCACCCCCTGACACCCGGCGGCCCCGCCCGCCCAGCCCGCGGGCCCGGGCCCGGCCCGGCCCGGCCCCCGGAACGAGAAAACCCCAGGTCAGAGATCTGACCTGGGGTTTCACCATGGAGCCGCCTGCGGGATTCGAACCCGCGACCTACGCATTACGAGTGCGTTGCTCTGGCCAACTGAGCTAAGGCGGCGCCGCTGCCGTGTGTGGCGGCAACGCGGGCCAGTCTACACAGGTTCGCGGGTGATCCGTACCCGGGTTTCCCGGGGCGGGGTCAGGCGGAGGAGACGGCGAGCTTGGCGGCGAAGCCGGCGAAGAGGACGGCGACGCCGCTGGTGAGGGTGGCGGAGAGGCGCTTGCGGCGGCGGAAGGCGGCGGCGAGGTTGGTGCCCGCGAAGATCAGCAGCGAGAGGTAGAGGAAGCTGAAGGTCTGGATGATGCCGCCGAGGAGGGCGAAGGAGAGGGCGGGCCGGCCGTAGGAGGGGTCGACGAACTGGGTGAAGAACGAGAGCAGGAAGATGATCGCCTTCGGGTTGAGGAGGCTGATCACCAGGGCCCGGCGGAACGGGTTCTCGGTGCTCTCGGGGGCCGCTTCGCCGGTGGGGTCGGCCTCGGCCCGGCGTTCGCGCCAGAGCTGGCGGGCGGCGCGGAGCATGCCGTAGCCGATCCAGAGCAGGTAGGCGGCGCCGCCGAACTTGACCACCGCGAAGACGGCCGGGTTGGCCTTGAGCAGGGAGGCCGCGCCCAGCGAGGTGAGGCTGATCAGGGTGAGGTCGCCGAGGAAGACGCCGGCCGCGGCCCGGTAGCCGGTGCGGATGCCCTTGCGGGCCGCGACGGACAGGACGTACAGGGAGTTGGGGCCGGGCAGCAGGATGATGACGAGGGCGCCGAGAACGTACGTCGCCAGGTCGTTGACTCCGAGCACGATGAGCTCCGGTGCAGGAGAGGGTGGCAGGGGGCGCTCATCGTAACGTCGTACCGGTGATCGGTTGAAGTGGCAACCACCTGTCGGACGGCCGGCCCCGGCCCGCCCTACCGCTCGCAGCGCTTGCCCTGCTCGGGGGCCTCCCCGGCCAGCAGGAAGCGGTTCACCGCGCCGTCCACGCAGGCGCTGTGCCGCCCGTACGCGGTGTGGCCGTCCCCGTCGAAGGTGAGCAGGCGGCCGGACTCCAGCTGGCCGGCCAGCGACTGCGCCCAGGCGTACGGGGTGGCCGGGTCGCGGGTGGTGCCGATGACGACGATCGGGGCGGCGCCGGCGGCCCGGATGGTGTGCGCCGCGCCGGTGGCCCGGACCGGCCAGTAGGCGCAGGTCAGCGCCATCCAGGCCATGTCGCGCCCGAAGTGCGGCGAGACCCGCTCGAACTCCGGCACCGCCCGCTGGACGTCCTCCGGCCCGCCGAACGGGGCGGGCAGGTCCAGGCAGTTCACCGCGGTGTTGGCGAACATCAGATTGGGGTACGAGCCGTCGGCCTCGCGCCCGTAGTAGTCGTCGGAGAGCCTCAGCAGCCCGGTGCCGTCGCCGGCCTCGGCGTCGGCGAGCGCGGTGCGCAGCTCGGGCCAGAGGAAGTCGGCGTACATGGCCTGGATGACGCCGGTGGTCGCCTGGGACTCGGTCAGCGGGCGGCCGCCGCCGGTGGTGGGCAGCGGGGCGGCGCGGACGCCCGCGAGCAGGGCGGTGAGCCGCTCGCCGACCTGCTGCTCGGTACGGCCGAGCGGGCAGCCCTCGCGCCTGGCGCAGTCCTGGGCGAAGGCGGCCCAGGCGGTCTCAAAGCCGCCCGCCTGGGTGCGGTTGCCGGTGACGGAGTCGAGCGCCGGGTCCATCGCGCCGTCCAGCACCAGCCGCCCGACCCGGCTCGGGAACAGCCCGGCGTAGGTGGCCCCGAGGAAGGTGCCGTAGGACTTGCCGACGTAGTTCAGCTTCTCGTCGCCGAGCAGGGCGCGCAGCACGTCCATGTCGCGGGCGGCCTCCACGGTGCTGAGGTGGCCGAGCGCCGCTCCGGCCTGCTTCCGGCAGCCCTCGGCGAACTCCCGGTCGGCCGCGATCAGCGCGTCGATCCCGGGCTGGTCGCCGGGGGTCAGGCCGACGGCGGTGTAGGCGTCCATCCGGTCGCCGCTCAGGCAGCTGACGGGGTTGCTGCGGCCCACCCCGCGCGGGTCGAGGCCGACCAGGTCGTACTGGGCCCGCACGCCGCGGTCGTACGTCCGGGCGGCGGTCTCCAGGTACTCGATCGCCGAGCCACCCGGCCCGCCCGGGTTGAGCAGCAGGGAGCCGAGCCGCGTGCCACCCGGGGAGGCCGACGGGGCGGGAGAAGCGGAGGCGGAGCCCGACGGTTCCGCCGCCGCGCGGGCGGCCGCGAGCGTGAGGTCGCCCTCGCCCGGGCGGTCGTAGTCCAACGGCACCCGGAACGTCGTGCACTCGAACCCGCTGTCGCAGGGCTGCCAGGCCGGGCGCTGCGCGTAGTACGGCGCGAGCGCGGCCGGGACGGCGGCGGGCAGCGGCTCCAGCGGGGTCGCCGCGCCCGCGACGGCCGCCCGGTCCGCCGGGGCCGCCGAGCCCGAGGCGGACGCCGTCGGCGCCCCGGACGGGTCCGGGCTGCACCCGCCCGCCAGCAGCCCGGCGACGACCAGCGCCGCGGCCGATCCCCGCGCCCGCGCTCGCGCCCGTCCCGGTACCCGGGCCCGCTCGAAGGTCCTCATCCGCCACCTCTCCGCCATCGACCAGCACGTGGAACAACCGGGGAAGCCCCCCGGAGGAAACGCCGCCGCCCGGCACCCCGCCCCGGGGTACCGGGCAGCGTAGCGCCGCCGAACCCGCCCTCAGGACGCCTTGGCCAGCGCCTCGGCCAGGAACTGCGCCGCCTGCCGGACCAGCCGCAGCCGCTCCCGGTCGGGGGTGAAGTCCTGCACGTTGTCCGAGATCCGCACCTCCGCCTTGGCCGCCGCTCCGGGACCGGCCTTCAGCGCGGCCTGGAGCTTGCGCGCGGCGTCCAGCCCGGCCGAGTCGCCCTTGGCGGCGGCCAGCAGCAGCTTGGCCGCGCTGCCGGCCGGGGCCTCGGCGCCGGTCTGGGCGAGCGCGAGGGCGTCATAGCGGCCGGAGACCGCCGCGGCCACGCCGTACAGGTCGGGCCGGGACAGTCCGGCGGCGGCCGCGCAGGGCGCGCCGCCCTCGACGCCGAGGACGCCCCAGGAGGCCGGGCCGGGCGGCAGGGCGCGGAAGGAGGTCGCGACGGTGGTGCGCAGCATCGCGTCGTCGGCGACGGCGGCCGGGGCGGCGGCGACCAGCTCGCAGGGGTGCGCGGTGCCGTTCGGCGCCTCGGGGGCGACCAGGATGAACGGGTGGGTCTTGCCGCTCTGGAGGGCCGAACCGACGCCCTCGAAGACGTCCGGGACCTCGGAGTCGGCGGTCTTCTGGGGCGTGGCCGCGTGCATCACGACGACCGGGAAGCGGGCGTTCGGTTCCTTGGCGTACTGCGGCGGGAGCCAGACCCGGATGTTGCGGGGCTGGCCGTCCGGGCCGAGCACGGCGGACTGGAGCAGCTCGCCGCCGCCGGGGTGGCCGACGCTGTCGAAGCGGCTGGCGGCAACGGGGGCCGGGGCGGCCCCACCGGCGGCCGCGGCGGCGGCGGGCTCGGCGGCCGCAGGCGGCGCCGCCTGCTGCTGCCGGACGGCCGCCCCCGCACCGGAGCCGGAGCCGGAGCCCGCGGTGTCCATGAACGGCTCCGCCCGGTTCGGCTGCTGGGTGCTCCGGCCGAGGCCGCCGAAGGCGCCGAGCGCGGTGAGCACCGTCAGAGCGGTGACGCACACCCCGCAGACCATCGCCCCGGCCGCCCGCACCAGCATCGGCCAGCGGTCACCGGCCAGTTCGTAGGTCTGGGCGGCGCGTAGGTCGCGCCAGCGCAGTTGGGCGCCCCTGGCCAGCCAGATTCCGCCGAGGGCGGCGGCCAGCAGGGGGATGACGAGGAGCGAACGAACCACGGGACGCACCGCCTCTGGAGGGGCCGCGCCGAACCGGAACCGGCGCGTAGGGGAGACGACCGCCCCGGCAGCGGGCGCAGTCGGCCCCCAGCGTGCACAACGGGCCGACGGTCACACGACGGTGTTCCCGGCGAGTGTCGCTCGTTCACTCGAAGGTGGGACGGCGCACCGCCTCCGGGAGGCGTACGGGCGCCAGGCCCGCGGCCTGCGCTCGGCCCGGGCTCGGACCGGGCTCAGCCCGCGCGCAGCGCCACCGTCATCGCCTCGACCGCGAGCAGCGGGTCCACGTTGCGGTCCAGCGCCTGACGGCAGGCCAGCACCGCCTCGATCCGCCGCAGCGTGCTCTCCGCCGGCCCGGCCTGGGCCACCCGGTTCAGCGCCTGCCGCTGGTCCTCGTTGGCGAGCGCGCCGGTGGAGCCGAGCTGGATGGCGAGCACGTCCCGGTAGAAGCCGAGCAGGTCGAGCAGGGCGACGCCGAGGGTCTCCCGGCGGGTACGGGTGGCCCGGCTCTTCTGCCGCTTCTCCAGCTCCTTGACCGCGCCGGCCATGCCGCGCGGCGCCTTGCTGCCCTCGGCGGCGCCGTAGGCGGCCTTGAGGTCGTCCGTCTCCTTGGCGTCCTGGGTCTCGGCGAGCGCCTCGGCATCGGCCTTGGCGGTGTCGACCAGGCGCTGGGCGGCAGCCAGGCAGCCGCCGATGTCGCCGACCTCCAGCGGGATGCGCAGCACCTCCGCCCGACGCGTCCGGGCCTGCTCGTCGACGGCGAGGCGGCGCGAGCGCTCGATGTCGCCCTGCCCGGCGAGCGCGGCGAGGCGGGCGGTCTCCGGGTCGACGCCGTCCCGGCGGACGAGGGTGTCGGCGACCGCCTCGGCCGCGGGGGTGCGCAGCACCAGCAGGCGGCAGCGCGAGCGGATGGTCGGCAGCACGTCCTGGACGGAGGGGGCGCAGAGCAGCCAGACGGTGCGCGGGGAGGGCTCCTCCACGCCCTTGAGCAGCGCGTTCGCGGCGGCCTCGGTGAGCCGGTGGGCGGCGTCCACCAGGATCACCGACCAGCGGCCGCCGGTCGGGTAGCTGGAGGCGCGCATCACCAGGTCACGCATGTCGCCGACGCCGATGGAGAGGCCGTCCGTCCGGACGTACTTCACGTCGGCGTGGCTGCCGGCCAGCACGGTGTGGCAGCCGTCGCAGAACCCGCAGCCGGGCGTGCCGCCGAGCGCGAGGTCGGGGCTGGTGCACTGGAGGGCGGCGGCGAAGGCACGCGCGGCGGTGACCTGCCCGGCGCCGGGCGGGCCGGTGAACAGCCAGGCATGCGTCATCAGGGAGGCGTTCGTACCCTCGGCCGGGGCGGCTCCGCGACCGGCCTCGACCGTCGCCCCGGCCGCCCGGGCGGCGGCGGTCAGCTGCTCGACCACCCGCTCCTGGCCCACCAGGTCGTCCCAGACGGCCACTGCTGCTCCCAAGCTCCGTACGGCAGCGCTCGTGGCGCCTCTTCCCCGCCGTCGAGCATACGTCTCCGCTCCGACACCCACTGCTCCGTCCGGGTCACGGCGGGCGGGGGGACCGGCTCAAGGACGCCAGGCCGGCGCCCGACGGAACGCGGCCCCACCGGAAGGCGGTCCGCCCGGAACACGCCCGCCCGGAACGCGGCGGCGCCGCCGGGAACCGGTCCCGACGGCGCCGCCCACGTGTGTCCGGTCAGCCCCGGCGGCCCCAGCGACGGCCCTTGCCCTTGCCGTCGCCCTTGTCCGTGGCGTCGTCACGGCCCTCGGGCCGCTCCGCGCCGCCCTGCGGGCCGCCGTACGGAGCGCCCTGGCCCGGGCCGCCGCGCTCCCAGCGCGTCCACTCGTCGTGCGAGCCGAGCAGGGTGTCGGTGAGGCTCGGCAGGTCGTCCAGCGGCGTCTCCTCGGCCCACTCCGGCCGCGGCCGATCGGCACCCGGCTGCCGCTGCGACCGCGGCTCGGCAGCCGGCTCCGCGCCGACCACCGGCAGCTCGCGGGTGCTGTCCACCGGCTCCGCGCGCCGCGGCCCCTGCGCCGGCCGGCCCTCGGTACGGCCTTCGGTACGACCATCGGTACGACCATCGGTACGGCCCTCAGTGCGGCCCTCGGTACGGCCCGGCTCGATCCGCGGCAGCACCTCGGTGCGGTCGGCCTCCGCCGGGACCTTCGGCAGCACGGCCGTCTCGTCCACCGCCGAGGCCGGCACCACCGGCAGCTTGGCGGTCTCGGCGACCGCACCGGCACTCGCACCGGCGCTCGCGCCGGCGTCCGCGACCCGGCGCGCCTCAGCAGCCTTGCGCGCCTCGACGGCCTCCGCCGCCCGGACGGCCGCCTGCCGGTCCCGCGACGACAGCTCGCGCGTCGCCTCGTCCCCGAGCCCGCCACCCGACGGAGCCTGAGCCTGAGCCGACGGATCAGCCGAGTCCTTCGGGACGTCCCGGACCGCCCGCAGCTCCGTGGTCGTCTCCCCGGCCGCCGATCCCAGACCCGAGCCCGAGCCCGAACCGTCAGCCGGCCCCGAACCCGATTCCGACCCCGCGGCCGGCCCCGACCCCGGCCGCCCCTCGGCCCGGCCCTCCGCCGACTCCGCCGCCGCGGCCGCGGCCGCCAGCGCGGCGGCCTGCGCCAGCCGCGCCTCCTCGGCCCGCTGGAGCGCCTCCTCCGCCCGGCGGCGCTGCTCCTCGCGGGCGAGCTCGCGCTGCCGCTGGAGCTCGGCCTGGGCGGCCGCCTCGTCGGCGATCCGCTTGCGCTCGGCGGCCTCCGCGGCCAGTCGGGCCTCCTCGGCCTTGCGGCGCTCGGTCTCCTCGGCGGCGCGGCGCTCGGCCTCCTCCTCCGCCCGGCGGCGTGCCTCCTCCTCGGCCTTGCGCCGGGCCTCGGCGGCGGCCCGCTCGGCCTCCTCCTTGGCCAGCCGCTCCTGCTCCGCCTGCTCGGCCCGCAGCTGCGCCAGCACCTCCTGCCGCTTGCGCTCGGCGGCCTCCTCCTCGGCCTTCCTGCGGGCCTCCTCGGCGGCGCGGCGCTCGGCCTCCTCCTTGGCCAGCCGCTCCCGCTCGGCGCGGGCGGCCTTCTCCTGCTCGGAGAGCGGCAGCTCGCGGTCGAGCCGGTGGCGGATGGCGGTGGTGACGAAGTCGGGGGCCTGGCTGCCGTCCACGACCAGGTAGCGCGCCGGGTCGGCGGCGGCGAGGGCGAGGAAGCCGGCCCGGACCCGCTGGTGGAACTCGGTGGGTTCGGACTCCAGGCGGTCCAGCGCCTCGGTGAAGCGCTCGCGGGCCCGGGTCGGGTCGACGTCCAGGACGACGGTCAGGTCGGGCAGCAGCCCGCCGGTGGCCCAGCGGGAGATCCGGGCGACCTCGGTCGCGGCCAGGTCGCGGCCGGCGCCCTGGTAGGCGATGGAGGAGTCCATGTACCGGTCGGTGATCACCACGGCGCCGCGGGCGAGGGCCGGCCGGATGACGTTCTCGACGTGCTCGGCGCGGTCGGCGGCGTAGATCAGCGCCTCCGCGCGGTGCGACAGGCCGGTGTTGCCGACGTCCAGGACGAGGCCGCGCAGCCGCTGGCCGACCGGGCTGCCGCCGGGCTCGCGGGTGAGCACGACCTCGTGCCCCTTGCCGCGGATCCACTCGGCGAGCGCCTGGGCCTGGGTGGACTTGCCGGCGCCGTCGCCGCCCTCCAGCGCGATGAAGAAGCCGGTGCCCGTACCCCGGTGCGGCACCGGGCCGCCCGGTCCGCGCACCGAGTCCACCAGGTCCCGGACGAACGGCGCGGTGCCGCGGCGGTCGTCGGTGCGCAGCAGCACGACCGCGGCGAGCACCAGGGTGAGCAGCCCCGCGGTGGCGACGGCCAGGGCCGCACCGCCGTGGATGAAGGTGAAGGAGCCGGGCTCGACGGTGCCGTACTCGACGTCCCCGTAGGCGGCGGCGATCAGCGGCACGGCGACCAGCGCGGCGGCGACCACGGCCCGGAGCACCGCGAACAGGTGCTCGGTGACCTTCGGCAGCCGGGCCTCCTCGACCTCCTGGGCGAGCAGGGTGCGCCCGGCCGAGACCACGATCCCGGTGGCCAGACCGGCCAGCACGGTGAGCAGCAGGACCAGCACGAAGTCGAGCACCAGCCCGGCCAGGATCAGCGCGACGCCCTGGGTGAGCAGCGCCAGCGCGAGCAGTCGGCGGCGGGACAGCGAGGGCAGCGTGGCCCGGGTGAGCCGGGCGCCCAGGGCGGGCGTCCCGCTGGCGGCGAGCACCAGCAGGCCGTAGCCGATCGGACCGGCGCGGTGCTCGGCGGCGGTGAGCAGGGCGAGCGCGGCGACGCCCGCCATCGAGGCGTAGCCGGCCGCGACGGCGAAGGTGAAGTACGGGGCGCTGCCGGTGCGGCCCTTGCTCAGCGCGGGGCCTGGGGCCGCGTCGGTCGGGGCGCGCAGGCCCTGCAGCGGGGAGACCGGCGCGACGGACACGGGGCCGCCGGGCAGCTGCTGGAGGTGGCCGCGGACCGCCGCGGCGGCGAACAGCCCGGCCGCGCCGAGCGCCGCGAAGGTGAGCTGGTGGGCCCGGAGCCAGTCGGAGCCGAGCGCCGCGCCGATGTTGTTGAGCAGGGTGAAGGCCACCAGGCCGACGGCGCCGAGCGGCACCGTCACCCAGCCGGTGAAGCGGTCGATGCTCCGGACGCTCTCCAGGTTGGCGGCGGAGGGGCGCTGCTCGGCGACCGGGAGGTGGGGGTCGGCGGACGGCAGCAGGCCCGGGACGACGGCGGACCTGGCGATCCCCCGGACCCGCTCGGCGGCACCGGTCACGAACACGGTGGCGAGCAGGACGTAGGCGGCGGCCCCGGAGGGCTTGGCGGCGGATCCCAGCCAGACGCTCCACCAGGGCGCGAGGCCGATCAGCAGGGCGCACAGCACGTCGGCGCCGAACATCGTCCAGCGCCGGTCCAGCCGGCCCGCGACCAGCCGGTGCACCGGGCCGAGCAGCGCGACGCCGACCAGCCCGGTGGTCAGCACCCGGACGGCGAGGACCGCGGCGAGAGCGAAGGCGAGGCTGCGCGGCAGGCTGCCGAACTGGCCGCCCTGGGCGGCGGCGATCACGGTGAGCGCGAGCAGCACCAGCAGACCGAGCCGGTCGGCGGAGCCGCCGACCAGCTGGGTGGTCCACAGGCGCCGGTAGGCACGTGTCCGCAGCAGCGCCCGGGCACGGTCCACCGGAGTCCCGGCGGGCGCGACCTCGGGCAGGTCGGTCGCCCGGGCTCTGGCGGCCGGGGCGGCGCTGGGGGTGGGCTGCTCCTCGCTCGTCATACGGTCAGCGTAGCGGGCGGGGCCTGGCCTGAATGAGACGAACGGGCTTCCGGAACCCGCTCATCACCGGGTTGTGACGTACCCCGCACGGACCCGGACGACCCCGGGCCCGCACCCCCGGGATCGGGGGCACGGGCCCGGCTGCCGTGACCTGGGCTCAGCCCTCGTCGGTGGCCGTGGTCTCGCTCGCGGCCGTCTTGGCCGCCGCCGTCTTGGTGGCGGCGGTCTTCTTGGCCGCCGTCTTCTTCGCCGCCGCCGTCTTGGTGGCGGTGGTCTTCTTCGCGGCGGTCTTCTTCGCCGCCGCGGTCTTGGTCGCCGCGGTCTTGGCCGTGGTCGTCTTCTTGGCCGCGGCCTTCTTCGCCGGGGCCTTCTTCGCGGCCTTCTTCACCGGTCCGCGCGCCCGCTTCTCGGCGAGCAGCTCGTACCCGCGCTCGGGCGTGATGGTCTCGACGTCGTCGTCCTTGCGGAGCGTCGCGTTGGTCTCGCCGTCGGTCACGTACGGGCCGAAGCGGCCGTCCTTGACCACCACCGGGCGCTCGCTGACCGGGTCGTTGCCCAGCTCCTTGAGCGGCGGGGCGGCGGCGGCCCGGCCGCGCTGCTTGGGCTGGGCGTAGATCGCCAGCGCCTCGTCGAGGGTGATCGTGAAGAGCTGGTCCTCACTGGTGAGCGACCGGGAGTCGGTGCCGCGCTTGAGGTACGGGCCGTAGCGGCCGTTCTGCGCGGTGATCTCCGCGCCCTCGGCGTCGGTGCCGACCACCCGCGGCAGCGAGAGCAGCCGCAGCGCGTCCTCCAGCGTGACGGTGTCCAGGGACATCGTCTTGAACAGCGAGGCGGTGCGCGGCTTGACCGCGTTCTTGCCGGTCTTCGGCGTGCCCTCGGGCAGGATCTCGGTCACGTACGGGCCGTAGCGGCCGTCCTTGGCGACCAGCATGTTGCCGCCGACCGGGTCCGGGCCGAGCTCGAAGTCGCCGCTGGGCTTGGCCAGCAGCTCCTCGGCCAGCTCGACGGTGAGCTCGTCCGGCGGCAGCTCGTCCGGGATGTCGGCGCGCTGGCCGGGCTCGCCCTCGACGGCCGAGGCGCGCTCGACGTACGGGCCGTAGCGGCCGACCCGCAGGGTGATGTCGTCGCTGACCCGGAACGAGCTGATCTCCCGGGCGTCGATCGCGCCGAGGTCGGTGACCAGTTCCTTCAGGCCGCCCAGGTGGTCGCCGTCGCCGTTGCCGGCCTCGGCGGCCCCGCCCGCGGCGTGGCCCTCGCCCTCGCCGAAGTAGAAGCGCTTCAGCCACGGCACGGACTGCGCCTCACCGGCGGCGATCCGGTCGAGGTCGTCCTCCATCTTGGCGGTGAAGTCGTAGTCGACCAGTCGGCCGAAGTGCTTCTCCAGCAGGTTGACCACGGCGAAGGAGAGGAAGGACGGGACGAGCGCCGTCCCCTTCTTGAAGACGTACCGGCGCTGGATGATCGTGTCGATGATCGACGCGTAGGTGGAGGGGCGACCGATCTCCCGGTCCTCCAGCTCCTTGACCAGCGAGGCCTCGGTGTAGCGGGCCGGCGGCTTGGTGGCGTGGCCCTCCGGGGTGATCCGCTCGGCGGCCAGCGGGTCGCCCTGGGCGACCTGCGGCAGCCGGCGCTCGCGGTCGTCGAGCTCGGCGTTCGGGTCGTCGGCGCCCTCGACGTAGGCCTTGAGGAAACCGTGGAAGGTGATGATCTTGCCGGAGGCGGAGAACTCGACGTCCCGGCCGTCGGCCGAGGCGCCGCCGACCCGGACGGTGACGGACTGGCCGACCGCGTCCTTCATCTGGGAGGCGACGGTGCGCATCCAGATCAGCTCGTACAGCCTGAAGTCGTCACCGGTCAGACCGGTCTCGGCGGGGGTGCGGAAGCGGTCGCCGGACGGGCGGACGGCCTCGTGCGCCTCCTGCGCGTTCTTGACCTTGCTGGCGTAGGTGCGCGGGGCGTCCGGCAGGTAGTCGGCGCCGTACAGCTGGGTGACCTGGGCCCGGGCGGCGGTGATCGCGGTGTCCGACAGCGTGGTGGAGTCGGTACGCATATAGGTGATGAAGCCGTTCTCGTACAGCTTCTGGGCCACCTGCATGGTCCGCTTGGCGCCGAAGCCCAGCTTGCGGCTGGCCTCCTGCTGGAGCGTCGTGGTGCGGAACGGCGCGTACGGCGAGCGGCGGTACGGCTTGGACTCGACGCTGCGGACGGCGAACGCCGTCTGCTCCAGGGCGGCGGCCAGCTGACGGACCGCCTGCTCGTCCAGGTGCAGGGTGTTCGCGCTGGCGGCCTTCAGCCGGCCGTCCTGGCCGAAGTCGCGGCCGCTGGCGATCCGCTTGCCGTCGACGGCGGCCAGCCGGGCGCCGAAGGTCTCCGGGTTGGCGGAGTCGACCGGGGTGCGGCCGGTGCCGAAGGTGCCGACCAGGTCCCAGTACGAGGCGGTGCGGAAGGCCATCCGCTCGCGCTCGCGCTCGACCACCAGACGGGTGGCGACGGACTGCACACGGCCCGCCGACAGCTTCGGCATGACCTTCTTCCACAGCACCGGCGAGACCTCGAAGCCGTACAGCCGGTCGAGGATGCGGCGGGTCTCCTGGGCGTCGACCAGGCGCTGGTTGAGCTCGCGCGGGTTGGCCACGGCCTCCTGGATCGCCGACTTGGTGATCTCGTGGAACACCATGCGGTGCACCGGCACCTTGGGCTTCAGCACCTGCTGGAGGTGCCACGCGATGGCCTCGCCCTCGCGGTCCTCATCGGTGGCGAGGAAGAGCTCGTCGGACTCCGCGAGCAGCGACTTCAACTTGCTGACCTGGGACTTCTTGTCCGCGTTGACCACGTAGATGGGCGCGAAGTCGTGGTCGACGTCCACCCCGAGGCGGCGCACCTCGCCGGTGTACTTGTCCGGCACCTCGGCCGCGGTGCTGGGGAGGTCGCGGATGTGCCCGACGCTCGCCTCGACGATGTAGCCGGGGCCCAGGTAGCCCTTGATCGTCTTCGCCTTGGCCGGCGACTCGACAATGACGAGTCGCTGTCCGTGCGCGGTCTCGCTGCTCGGGGACACCTTCGCTCTTCTCTCCCGGTCCTTATGTGACTGGTCGGCGCGGCAGCACGGGCTGCGCTCCGCCCGACCCCCTCACCGTCCCGGGGCTGCCGCGGCACGACACCCCCACCAGCGGAGTGTGACCGTACCCCGGCCACCCTTGTCAAACGGACGGATCCCGCTTTTTCACTTGCCGGGCTCACCGACGCCACTCGAACGGTAACCCGATGACGGAGGTTCGCGCCCCGCGGAGGGGGGCCTTCGGCAGGTTCCGGAGGATGGAATGACGGATTTCAAGATCTGTCAACGGAAAAATCGACGGGCGGGCACGGGCACTCGCCCTCGAACCGCTCGCGGGTACCCGGGGGTGGCGCTCCGGGGGTGGCGCTCCGGGATCACAGGGGCCGGGTGTGCGTCTGGGGTGTGAACAGGGGTGTGCTCAGGGACCGCTGGGGCTCAGCCGCCGGCCGCGACCAGGAGTCCGGCGCCCGCCGCCAGGCAACCCACGCCCAGGACGCTCCACAGCAGGTCGACGACGACCGCCCGGCCGACCTCCTCCGCCGCCAGTACCACCCGGCTCGGGCGCCGCGGGTCGTAACAGATCCGCACCGAGGCGCCGGGCGCGAAACGGTCCGGACGGCGCAGCGGGGTGTGACCGCGCGGACGGGCGATCACGAGCCCCGCGATCCCGAACTCGCCGGGCTCCCCGACCGAGGGCGGCACCGAGTAGGAGAGCAGCGGCGCGCTGTCCAGCCGGCCGTGCACGTCGTCCTCGGCCACCACGGTGGCCACCGCCGGCGTCCCCCGGCGGCGCACCCGCAGGCGCAGGCTCACTTCGGCGGCGCACCAGAGCAGCAGCACGCCACCGAAGAGGGCGAGCACCGACCCGCCCACCATCGCCGTCGTCGTGTCCATCCCTGGCCCCCGGCTCCCCAGCTCTGTCCACAGCCTGTGGACAGAGCTTCACAGCGGAGAGCCAACGGGAGACAGCCGCTCGGCGGCGACCGGACGAACCAGGGGGTACGGGCGGGTGAACCGGCCTGGCAACGGCAGGGCCGGTCCCGGCGAGGGCTCACCTCGACGGGACCGGCCTCGACGCGTCCGGACTCGACGTGCCCGGGTTCGACGTGCCCGGACTCGGCGTGCCCGGGTTCGACGTGCCCGGGTTCAGCGGACCGGGTCGATGAACCCCTGCTCGGTCAGCAGGCGCAGCGACTCCGGCACCCGGTCCCGCAGGACCACCCGGTCCTCGCCGAGCAGCTGCGCGATGGCGTCCACGATCTCGCCCGCCGACAGCGTCCCGTCGCAGACCCCGACGAAGCCGGCACCCACGGTGTCCACCTTGGTGGCCCGCCGCATGCCGCGGTTGTGACGCAGGATCACGTGCTCCGGGTCCTCCGCGCCCGGCGCGCCGACCTGCTCCTGGACCACCTCGTCGGCCAGCACGTAGCGGGCCGCGAGCAGGCCCGCGTCGTCGTGCGAGCGGAGGAAGTCCTGCCGGTCGAACCAGGCCTCGATGTGCGGGCCGAGCGGCTGCTCCACCGGGTGCGGCCACTCCTCGACCCGTACGGTCGGACGCTCGGCGCCACTCGCCCGCAGGGTGATCCAGCCCATGCCGATGCCCTCGACCCGGCCCGCCTCGAAAGCGTCCAGCCACTCGCCGTACCGGGCCTGGTAGTCGCCGCCGGGGCCGCGGTGGTCCCCGCCGTCGCGCAGCCACAACTCGGCGTACTGGGCCACGTCCTGGACCTCGCGCTGGACGATCCAGGCGTCCAGGCCGGTGCCCGCGACCCAGCCGGCCAGCCGCTCGTGCCAGTCCTCGCCCTTGACGTGCTGCCAGTTGGCGAGCAGCTGGCAGTAGCCGCCGGGCTCCAGGTGCTCGGCGGCCGAGCGGACCAGGTTGCGGCACAGGTCGTCGCCGGCCATGCCGCCGTCGCGGTAGGTGAACCGGCCGGCCGGCGAGATGACGAACGGCGGGTTGGAGACGATCAGGTCGAACTTCCGCTCCCCGACCGGCTCGAAGAGGCTCCCGGCGGACGCCTCGGTGTTGTCGAAGCCGGACAGCGCCAGGGTCAGCTCGGTGAAGCGCAGCGCACGCGGGTTGAGGTCCGTCGCGGTGACGGTCCCGGCGTGCCGGGCCGCGTGCAGCGCCTGCACGCCGGAGCCCGAACCGAGGTCCAGCGCGGCCCGGACGGGGCGACGCACGGTGATGTTGGCCAACGTGGTGGAGGCACCGCCGACGCCCAGCACCAGGTCCTTGCGGGCCACCCCGTGCGCGGTCTCGCCGGAGCCGATGCCGCCGGCGCCGCCCACCGCGCAGCCGAGGTCGGAAACCACCCAGGCGTCCGAACTGGGCATCCCGGCCACCTCGTTGGCGTACGGTCGGACGTCGACGGTGGCGCGCACCAGATCGCCGTCGGAGCGCAGCCAGCCGTCCGCCAGGCAGTCCTCCACCGGCAGCGCGGCGGCGGCCGCCCGGTACGGGACCGGCTGCTGGAGCAGGAACAGCCGCACCAGCGTCTCCAGCGGGCTGCCCCCACGGGTCGCCCGCAGCGCCGGGACCGCCTCGCTGCGGGCCAACGCCGAATAGCCGGTGGGCCCGAGCAGGTCCAGGCACCCGTCGGCGGTGAACGAGGCGGCGAGCAGCGCCTCACGGAACTTGGCGAGGCGGGTCGGGTCGAGAACGGGGCTACTGATCACCCCGCCATTGTCCCCCGCCGCCCACCCCCCGGCCGCCCCTGCGCCCCGCGCCCACCCAACAGAAGCCCACACCACCCCGCGCGCCCCCAGAAGCCCCCACGCGCCGCCCTTGGGCGCACACCAAGTCGTTCCGCGGCCGCCCTGGGCCTGCCGACTCTCGGGGACCGCCCCTCCGATGGCACCGGCCCGCGGGAAAACGGCGGTTCCGGGCCGGCGGCCCCTCACGGACACCACCTCCGCCAGCCCACGCCACCCAGCACCCGACGTGGCCCCGGCACCGGAACGGACACGTCGGATCGTCCGGCCCACCCGGGCTCGGCTCGCACTGGGCGCGCGGTTCGCCGCAACGGCAGGCGACCCCGCAGGAGCGGTGGTCGCCCCGGACGCCTGGGCCCGCGGAAAGCGGCGGCTCCGGGCTGGCAGCCCTCGCGCACCACCTCCGCAAGGGCCCGCAAGCCCGCGCCGCCCGGTACCGGCCCTGACCGGTACCGGGACGGACACGGCGGATCATCCGGCCCGCCGGGGCTGAGCTCGCACTGGGTGCGGAGTTCGCCGCAGTGGCAGACGGCATCGCAGGAGCGGTGGTCGCCCCGGGCGCGGCCGGGGCGACCACCATCAATCACACCCGGCGCCGGGGCCCGCGAAGAAACGACGGTTCCACGGCGGTGGCCCACCGCGAACATCACCTCCGCGAAGGCCCCCCGCCCACACCACCCACCGTCGCCGCCGCGTTGCCCGTCCCGGTACCGGTACTGGGACGGGCAGCGCGGCGGATCGTCCGGCCCGCCCGGACTCAGCTCGCGCTGGGCGCGGGGTTCGCCCCGGTGGCGGGCGGCGCCGCGGGCGCGGTGGTCGCACCGGGCGCGGCCGGGCTCGCACCGTCAGTCGCACCGGGCACCGGGGTGGCAGCCGGGGCCGCAGGAGTGTCGGTGGCACCGGGGGTACCGGGGGCCGCCGGGGTCGTGGCCGCGCCGCCCGGCGCCGGGGTGCCACTCGCGCCGGCACCCGCGCCACTGGTGGCACCCGCGGTCGGGGCGGTCGTCGAGGACGGCTTGCAGCCCTCCTGCTTGGCCATCGCCGCGCCGAGGTCGCCGCGCTGGAGCTTGCTCTGCGCCTGGGTGGAGAGCGAGGCCAGCTGCTGCACCTGGTCGGCCACGCTGCGCAGCCCGTCGGCGAACTTGGCCTGGTCGGTGTTGGGCAGCGCGTCCAGCTTCTTCTGGACCTCCACGTAGCCGTCGGCCGCCTTCTTCAGCTCGTCGACGGTGTCCTTCTGGAGGGCCGCACCGTCCTGCACCTTGGGCGCCCCGGCCGCGTCGATGGCGGCGGCTATGTCCTGGTTGGTCTTGGCCAACCGTCCGATGTCCGTGGAGAGCCGCTTCTGGAGGTCGGCCGGGGCCTCGCCGGTCTTCACCTGGCCGGTGTCGGCGAGCGCGGCCTGTGCCTGGGCGATCGGGTCCTTGGCCGCGCCGCAGACGGTCGACGCCCAGGACTCCAGCTGCTTGCTGTTGTTGTCGTCGCCGCCGCAGCCGACGGCACCGAACGCGAGCAGCACGCCGAGGGCGGGTACGGCCAGCAGTCGCTTGTTCACCGGGAGAGGCCTTTCGGTTTCGGTCGTCATCGGTCGTCGAACCTACACGGCCGGTGTCCGTCCCCCGGTTCCCTGCCCTGCTGCCCGCCCGTCGGCCGAGCCCCGACCGAGCCGCGTCCGCGGCGGCACCCGGGCATCCTCGTCCAGCGCGCCGGAGGTGGCCACGGGCGTGGGCGGTGCATCGGGCCCGGACGTGCCAGAAGCGGTGAATCGCCGGGATCACCGAGTTGTCACCGCATGCCCGGGGAGCGGGCTCCGGCCCCCGGCATCGCGAGGAAACGAGGGAGCGCGGAAACAACGAGGGAGCGCGGAAACGCGGAACGCCGAATTCGGGAAAGGCGCCTCAGACAGCGACGGAAGCGACCGAAACCGGCCAGCTCATCCGGATCAGGCCACCGTCCGTGCCGTTGGTGACCTCCAGGTCCTCGACCAGGCCGGTGATCACCGCGATGCCCAGGGTGTCCTCGTCCGGCTCGCCGCCCTCGGCGTCGCCGGAGGCCGGGACGGCGGCAGGGCCGGCCTCGTCCTCGACCTCGATGAGGAAACGCTTCTCCTGGTCGATCAGCGCGACCCTGACCGCGCCGCCGATGCCTCCGCGCTGGTGCAGCCCGACCGCACGGGAGCAGGCCTCACCGACCGCGAGCCGCACCTCGTCGAGCACCGACTCGTCGACCCCGGCCCGTCTGGCGACGGCCGCGGCGACCAGCCTGGCCGTCCGCACGTGCTCGGGAAGCGCGCTGAATCGAAGTTCGACGGTTGCCATCTCTCCCCCTCGGGGTGCTCCGACCGGGACCGGAGGTCCGGCCCCTGCGGGCCGGCGGAACCGGCCCAGGGGCGCCCGGGGGACGCCGGGCCACACGGGCCCGGACACCCGGACGCGAGGTAACGAGCTGGGCCGGCCGCACGGACCGGCCCGGCCGCGTCAGTCGGTCGCCTGGACCGCGTCGTCCACCGACGTGTGGATCGGGAAGACCTTGGTCAGGCCGGTGATGCGGAAGATCTTCAGGATGCGCTCCTGGTTGCAGACGAGGCGCAGCGAGCCCTCGTGAGCGCGCACCCGCTTCAGACCGCCCACCAGCACACCGAGGCCGGTCGAGTCGAGGAAGTCAACGCCCTCCATGTCGACGACGAGGTGGTACTTGCCGTCGTTGACGAGCTCGACCAGCTGCTCCCGCAGCTTCGGGGCGGTGTACACATCGATCTCGCCGCCAACCTCGACGACAGTACGATCGCCGACTGAACGGGTCGACAGGGACAGGTCCACGGAACCTCCAGCACCTTGCCTTGCTACGTCATGTGCGATCCTCGGCCGGACGGCCGCCACCGCATGGTCGCGAGCCCGGGCGCGCCCAGCCAACGCGTGGCAAGCCTCAGCGCTGCGACCCACGGCCATACGGCCGTCACGGCCACATTCAACCACCTGCGACCATGCCCGCACGATGGCTTACGACGATTCTCCGTCACGCCGGTGACACACTGGGTCCTCATGCCGCCCCGACACAGCCCGCCCGAGGCACTGCTCACGACCCTGGCCACCAGCCGGGGGCGGTCCGACCGGCTCACCCATACGGAGCACCTTCCCGCTCGGCCCGCACGTTATTCACCGTGGCCCGACTCGATCCGTCCGGAGGTGGTGGCCGCGGCGCGCGCCGTCGGGGTGGAACAGCCGTGGGCGCACCAGGCAGAAGCGATGAACCTGGCCAAAAGCGGCCAGACTGTGGTGATCGCCACAGGCACCGCCTCGGGCAAGTCGCTGGGTTACCTGGCCCCGTTGCTCAGCGACCTGCTGGACGGCACCGAGGCCCGCAACGGCCGCGGCGCCACCGCGCTCTACCTGGCCCCGACCAAGGCGCTCGCCGCCGACCAGCGCCGCCGGGCCGCCGAACTCGCCCCGCCGAGGGTCCGCGCCGCCCTGTACGACGGCGACACCCCGCCCGAGGAGCGCGAGTGGGTCCGCCAGTACGCCTCCTACGTGCTCACCAACCCGGACATGCTGCACCGGGGCATCCTGCCCGGCCACGCCCGCTGGTCCTCCTTCCTCAAGGCGTTGCGCTACGTGGTCGTCGACGAGTGCCACAGCTACCGGGGCGTGTTCGGCTCGCACGTCGCCCAGGTGCTGCGGCGGCTGCGCCGCATCTGCGCCCGTTACGGTTCGTCACCCACCTTCCTGCTGGCCTCCGCCACCACCGCCGACCCGGCCGCGACCGCCCGGCGGCTGACCGGCCTGCCCGCCGTGGCCGTCACCGAGGACGCCTCGCCTCGCGGGCCGATGGTCTTCGGCCTCTGGGAACCGCCGCTGACCGAGAACGTCGGCGAGCACGGCGCGCCCGTGCGCCGCACCGCGACCGCCGAAGCCGCGCACCTGCTGACCGACCTGGTCGAGCGGGAGACCCGCACCGTCGTCTTCGTGCGCTCCCGACGGGCCGCCGAGCTCGTCGCACTCCAGGCCCAGGACCAGCTCGGCCGTCCGCTCGCCGGACGGGTGGCCGCCTACCGCGGCGGCTACCTCGCCGACGAACGCCGGGCCCTGGAGCGCGACTTGCACACCGGCCGACTGCTCGGCCTCGCCTCCACCTCCGCTCTCGAACTCGGCGTCGACATCTCCGGTCTCGACGCCGTCCTGATGGCCGGCTACCCCGGCACCAGGGCCTCGCTCTGGCAGCAGGCGGGCCGGGCGGGCCGGGAGGCCCAGGGCGCGCTCGCCGTCCTGATCGCCCGGGACGACCCGCTGGACACCTACCTGGTGCACCACCCGGAGGCGCTGTTCGCGGCCCCCGTCGAGGCCACCGTGCTCGACCCCGACAACCCGCACGTGCTCGCCCCGCACCTGTGCGCGGCCGCCGCCGAACTCCCGCTCGCCGAGGCCGACCTGGAGCTCTTCGGGCCTTCCACCGAGCCGCTGCTGCCGGTTCTGGAACGGCGCGGCCTGCTGCGCCGGCGCGGCGACGGCTCCTGGTACTGGACCCGCCGCGAGCGCGCGGCCGACGCGGTGGACCTGCGCGGCAGTGGCGGCAGCCCGGTGCAGATCGTCGAGGCCGACACCGGCCGGCTGCTCGGCACGGTGGACGCCGCGGCCGCCCACACCACCGTCCACACCGGGGCCGTCCACCTGCACCAGGGCCGCACATACCTGGTCAGGGAGTTCGACCTGGAGAACTCCGTGGCGCTGGTCGAACCGGCCGACCCTCCGTACACCACGGCCGCCCGCGACATCACCTCCATCTCCGTCCTCGACACCGACACCACCGTGGACTGGGGCGAGGGCCGGCTCTGTTTCGGCTCGGTGGAGGTGGTCAACCAGGTGGTCGGCTACCTCCGCAAGCGGATCTCCACCGGGGAGATCATGGGCGAGACCAAGCTCGACCTGCCGCCCCGCACGCTGCGCACCCGCGCGGTCTGGTGGACCGTCACCGAGGACCAACTGCTCGACGCGGACATCCCGCCCGACCAGCTGCCCGGCGCCGCCCACGCCGCCGAACACGCCTCGATCGGCCTGCTGCCACTGTTCGCCACCTGTGACCGGTGGGACATCGGCGGCGTGTCCGTCCCGCTGCACCCGGACACCGGGCTGCCGACCGTGTTCGTCTACGACGGCCACCCGGGCGGGGCCGGCTTCGCCGAACGCGGCTTCCAGCGGGCCGTCGAGTGGCTGACGGCCACCCGGACGGCGATCGCCTCCTGCGAGTGCGAGCGCGGCTGCCCGTCCTGCGTCCAGTCACCCAAGTGCGGCAACGGGAACGACCCGCTGGACAAGGCCGCCGCCGTCCGGCTCCTGGACATCCTGCTGGCCGGAGCACCCGGCGCCGCCGAGGCACCGGACGACGGACCGCAGCCGGACGGCGGGCGGAAGCCCGCGACGGACGAGCCGGAGGCGCCCTCGGGACCGGACGGTGGAGCGCCGACCGGTTCATGAGGCCGCCGCCGCTGCGCTCGGATCCCCGGCCGGCCCGCCGCCCGGGGCGTCCTCGGGGCCGGTGACCGGAGCCCGTACCGGCCCGGCTCGGGCGCTCGCCCGGGCCGGGCCGATCGGCACTCGGGCCGGGAGCCCGCGGACCTCCGCCTCGGCCACCACCTCGACGGCGTCCGCCGACCGGTCGACCGCGCAGGACACCAGCCCGGCGCCCTGTGCGGCGGCAATCCCGGCGGCCCGGCCGCAGCCGCCGTCCTGGTCCAGCAGCAGCCGGTCCGCGGCGGCGAGGGCCGCGAGGTCGGCCGCCGACTCAGCCCGGTGCCGAGCGGCGACCACCGAGCCGACCGCGAGTGTCCCGGCGAACACCGCCGTGCCCGACATCGCCAGGGCGAGCAGCCAGACCGTCGCCGAGCCGGCGTCCGACCCTCGTCCGCCCAGCGCCGCCGCTCGGGCCGCACGAGTGCGCAGCACCCGCTCCGCCGTCTCCCGCAGCCCGGTCAGGACGGCCATGGGCCACCACCGCCCTCCGTGGCCGCCACCAGGACGTCCTCCCGCGCCGCCACGGCCGCCGCACCGAGCCGGACGGCCAACAACTCGCCGAGTCTGCCCGGCCCCGCGCACGGCGCCTCCACGTCGACCCGGACCGTGTCGGCCGCCACGGCCACCCGGACCTGTGCGCCCGGCGGGGCCGCCGCGCGGGCGAGTTCGGCGGCATTCACCTCCCCGCGCGCGGCCGCCCTGGCGCCGACCCGGGCGGCGTCCACGCAGCGGATCTGTGCGGCCGCCGCGAGCACGCCCCAGATCAGCATCGCCGCGAGCAGGACGAGTGCCGGCAGCGCCACCGCCGTCTCCGCCGTCACGAAGCCCGCGTCGCCGCGCCGCCCCGGGCGCAGCGACCAAGCCCGGCGGGCGCCGCCCTCCCCCGCGCGGCCCCGGCCTGTGTACGGGCCCCCACCACCCGCCCGGAGCGCGGGCGGGGCGGGGTCGGGGTGTCCGCCTCGCATGGCGGGGGCGGGGCCACCCATCGCCCGCCGGGCCAACAGAAGTCGGCGGCCGACACCATCCGCGCCCCAAGGCTTCCCGGCTCTAGGCCGCATGGAGCGCCCGCACCAGCATGTCGGTCAGCGCAGTCGTGATGGCATCGCCGGTCACCACCTTGTACAGCACGGCCGCGAGGGCGCACGCGGCCAGCGTCCCGACGGCGTACTCGGCCGTGGTCATCCCGGCGTCCGAGCGGCCCCGGAGCCGGGCCACCCTGCGCACCCGGCAGGCCGCCCGGCGGCTCCTCCGCCGCCACGTGCCGGCCGACGGGCGGAGCGGACGCCCGGCACCGGGCCCGATCGCGATCACTGCGGTCATGAAACTCTCCTGTCGCTCGATGTCCATCGCTGTCTGTTGCTGCCGGTCGTCGTCTGCTGCTGTCCCGCGCCCGGCCCTTGTTCACATCGCCTGGGCGAAGCGGCTGGTGAGGCCGACGACCACCGGCACCACGCCGATCAGGACGAAGGCCGGGAGGAAGCAGAGCCCCAGCGGCGCGGTGGCAAGCACCGCGGCCCGGCGGACCCGGGCGTGGGCCGCCCGGGCGGCCGCCGTGCGCTGCCCCTGGGCCAGCCCGATCAGTGGGCCGGCGGCGGGGACACCGCCGAGGCTGCTGCGCTCCAGGCAACGGGCCAGCGGCGCCAGCGACGGGTGCTGCTCTCCCAGTCGGTGCCAGCACAGCTCCGGCGGGGCGCCCAGGGCCAGTTCGGCCCCGATCGCCACCAGCCGGGGCCCCAGTGGCGCCCCCACGCTCCGGCCCACCGCCGACACGGCTTCCGAGGGCAGCGCCGCCGAGCCGAGGCAGGCGGCCAACAGCTCCGCACCCAGGGGGAGTTGCCTCGTCAGAAGCTCCTCCTCGCGGACCGCCTTGCGATCGCCCGTCGGCGACGCCCGGGCCGACCACCGGTGGACGCCCACCGCCAGCAGCGCCCCGACGGCCAGCCCGGTGCCGCCACCGAGCAGTGCCGTCGCCGCGAGCCCGACGACGACCGCCGCCACCGCCTGCCGCCGACGCCCAACCCCCAAGACCGTCAGCCCGGTTCGATTCCGAGCCTCCTGCCGCTCGCGGGCCCGGGCGAACACCCCTCGGCGCCTCACCCGGCCGCGCACCCACGCCCGCCCCAGGACAGCCACACCCGCCGGGAGGACGGCCGCCGCCCACTCGATGCCCCGGATCACCCCGCCCCCGCCCCGAGCACTCGTGCGCGCACCCGAGACAGCCCGCAGTGCCGCTCGCCCGCCCGCGGAGCCGGTGCGACACGGTCGGCGAGTCGACGCCGCCCGCCCCACCCCGGGGGCTCCTCCAGCGCCCCTCGGGCCGCAGCCCGGACGATGCGCGCCGTCCAGAGCACACCCAGCCCCTCCAGGACCGCCCCCGCCACGAGGCAGCCCAGCCCGGACGGGGTGTGCAACAGGACCTCCAGCGGACGCGCCCCGAGCGCGGCACCGAGGAACAGTCCGACGCCCGGCAAGGCGGCCAGAACGGCGATCGTCGCGCGCGGCCCGGCCAGTTCCCCGGCGATCTCCTCCGCGAGTGCCCGCTCGCCACGCAACGCCTCCGCGACCCGGTCCAGGGCGGCGGCCAGCCCCGACCCGCTGTCCGCGGCCACCCGCCAGCAGGCCGCGATGGCCGCGGCCCCACGACCGCCCGGCAGTTCGGCCAGCAGGTGCAGCGCGGCGGGCACGTCTCCGCCGTACCGGCCCGTCGCCAATCGGGCCACCGGCTCCTCGCCGAGCCTGCGCAGCGCCTCCGGGGCGGCGGCGAGCCGCTCGGTGACCAGGTGCAGCGCCTGTTCCGGCGTCGCCCCGCCACGCAACTCCCCTGCCAGGCCCGCACAGAGGTCCACCACGGCCGCGGCCCGGTGCCCGGCCTCCGCCGCCAGGCGTCGCCGCAGCCGCCAGCTGCGCAGTGGCAGGACGGCCAGGACTGCCGCGAGCGCCGGCACCGCCGAGGCGGTGGCCTGCCCGGCAGCCAACCCCAGCGGCAGGACCAGGAGTTCGGGCGCCAGGAACTCCGGCAACCGCCCCCGGCCCCGACCCCGAACAATCCGCCTCTGCCCTTGGCCCCGCTCCACGCCCTCCGGGCCCGACCACCGCACCGGAGGCCCATTGCCCGCCAACACCAGCCTGGAGCGTCGCCCACCCGGCAACTGCTCCTGCACCGCCCGCCACGCGGCGGCGGCCACCAGACACAGCACCACCGTCCAGCACAGCGCGATCTGACCTTGCGTCACGTCGATCACCTCCGTTGCCTCCAGTCCTTCTGGCCCCGACCGCCGAGCAGCACCAGGGCGCCCACGGCGCACCCGCCCAGCAGCAGGGCGAAGGCGAGTTCCACCACCCGCACGTCCGCGCCGACCGCCCTCGCCGCCGCCGCGATCACGACCGCCCCGGCCCGAGCGACACCCCGCGCGCCGCCAGCAGTCCGACCAGCCGCGCCCAACCCGCACCGGGACGCATGCCGCCGGCCGCGGGGAAGGCCACGGCGGGTGTGGTCACGGCCGAGCCGTCCCCCGCCCCGGCCAACGTGTGGACCTCCGCCACCCGGCGCCGCCCCGAACCCGGATCGCGGACCAGGTGCACCACCACGTCGAGTGCGGCCCGCAGTTGGCTGTGCAGCGCCGCGCGGTCGAGACCGGCGAGCGCGCCCAGGGCCTCCAGCCGGACCGGCACGTCCGCCGCCGTGTTGGCGTGGACCGTGCCGCAGCCGCCCTCGTGCCCGGTGTTCAGCGCGGCCAGCAGGTCCGACACCTCGGGCCCGCGGACCTCGCCGATCACCAGCCGGTCCGGGCGCATCCGCAGCGCCTGGCGGACGAGGTCGCGCAGGGTGAACTCGCCCAGCCCCTCCTGGTTGGGCGGCCGGCCCTGGAGCCGGACCACGTGCGGATGGGCCGGTCGCAGCTCGGCGGAATCCTCGGCGACCACGATCCGCTCGTCCGGCCCGACCAGGCCGAGCAGGGCTGACAGGAGCGTGGTCTTCCCCGAGCCCGTCCCACCGGACACCAGCAGGGACAGCCGGGCCCGCACGATGCCCGCGAGCAACTCCGCACCCTCCGGTGGAAGCGACCCTCCCGCCACCAACTCGTCGAGCGTGAACGGCCGGGAGCGGCAGACCCGCAGCGAGATGTGCGTGCAGCCGGCCGCGATCGGCGGCAGCACCGCGTGCAGCCTGGTGCCGTCCGGCAGCCGGGCGTCCACCCAGGGGCGGGCGTCGTCCAACCGCCGGCCGGCCGCGGTGGCCAGCCGGTGGGCCAGCCGCCGCACCGCCTCGGCGTCGGCGAAGCGGACACCGGTGGCTCGCTGCAGGCCGCCGCCACGGTCGACCCATACCTCCTCCGGACCGTTCACCAGGACGTCCGTGACGTCGGGCGCCGCCAACAGCCGCTCCAGCGGGCCCGCACCCACCAGTTCGGCGCGCAGCGAGCGCACGGTGTCCAGGACTTCGTCCCCGCCGAGCGGCGGGCGGGTGGCCCGCAGCGCGGCCGCGACCGAGCCCGCCGTCGGGGCGGCCCCCGACTCGGCCAGTCGCAGCCGGACCGCGTCCACCAGGGCCGCCGTCCGCTGCTCGCGGGCCGTCCGGCCGTACGGGCAGGGCCCGTGCCCGGGCTCCGGCATCACGCCGGGCAGCGGCACGCTCCGCAGCGGCCGGTGCTCCCGCGCACCGCCGTCCTGGCCGGGCGGGCCACCCCGGAGGACCGTTCCACGCAGACGGACCATCAGTAGACACCTCCCCCGACCGCAGTAGGACCAACACCCGGGGTTCTACTCGGCAGCGGACCGTTTCCGCAGGTCGCAAGGGGTCCACCATGACAACCGCAGCGCTCGCCCGCCCCACTCGGCAACCTCTGCTCCCCCAAAAGGGCATGAGCCAGCCAAGGAACCTCCCGCCTTTCACAGGAGGTATGAATCTCACCCCGGGAACCGTCTGCCCCTGCCATGGACGCCCGCAGGTAGACCTGTTGCTGCGTAAGTCCAAGGTGGTCCGCGAGGGCGAAAGGGCCCTCAGCATTCGGGATCAGGAGAGCCGGGGTCGGGCGTGGGCCGCCGAGAACGGCTACTGCGTCCGCAAGGTGTGGCGCGAGAACTTGAGTGCCTGGTCGGACGTGAAGCGCCCCAAGTACGACGCAGCCATGTCCGCGGTGCTCGACGGCGAGGTGCCCGCCCTCTGGTGCTACGCGCTCGACCGCTTCAGCCGCAAGGGTGCGGAAGCCGTGGTGCCCATCCTCGGTAAGGCTCGCGTGATCTTCGATTACGAGCGGCTGGACAGCTCGGACGAGCGGGACCGCCGTTGGATCATCGACCGGGCCGAGAACGCCCGCGAGTACTCGCAGCGCCTGAGCTACAACGTGCGCTCGACCAAAGCTCAGCAGCGCAACGAGGGGCGTTGGCTCGCCAAGGCTCCGTTCGGTCTAGTGGTCGATCCCGCAACCCGTCGGCTCCGGCCGGACACCGCGCCGTACATGTGCCTGGTCGAGGGGCGCCGGGAAGTCACCCCATGGGAGGTGATCAGGCGGGTAATTACCGAGGTTGCAAACGGGGTGTCGGGGCGGGCTCTGGCAATGAAGATGAACAAGGAAGGCTTGCGGACCGTAACCGGCGCCCAATGGCGCATTACGCAGATCCGTACGATAGTGCGGCACCCCGTATACGAGGGATGGCTGACCGTGTCCAAGCGCCCGTCCATGGATCAAGTTCTATTCTTGAATGCCGAGGGAAACAAGGTGCGCTGTGTGGACCGCTCCGTCTATCCCGAGATGATTCCCGCGGTGTTGGCCGAGAAGGCTCGCCGGATTCTGTCCGGCAACCAGATCATCCCCGAAGCTCCGCGCCCGGGACGGGCAGCTAAACCCCTTACGGGCCGGGTTATTTGCTCCGGATGCATGAGGCTGATGGCATCCGAAGGACGCTCCTACATCTGTGCGACTAAAAAGTACGGAGCGATTTGCCCTGCTCCGGCCAGCGCGATGGCTGGGCCGCTGGAGAAGTACGTCGTAGGAGAGTGGTCGGATCAGCTCCACCACGCGGACGACGAAGACGAAATCATGATCGCCGTTGCCGAGCGGTGGCAGGCGCTCAACCGCCCCGACGACAACCAGGCATTGCAGGATGCCCGCGCGGAACTCAAGCAGGCACAGGCCGCCTTGGACAAGTTCCACCAGGACGACCGGGAAGGGTTCTACACGGGCCGTTCCGCTCGGTACCGCATCCCCACGAAGAACGCGGCGGAAGCGCGCGTGGACGCTGCCGAGGCCCGCGTCCAAGAGCTGTCCGAGGATGGGCCCGTGGACGTGACGTTCCTGTTCGAGGGGGAAGCAGCGAAGCACTGGGAGAACGCGGCGCCGGAACTCCGCCGGGACCTGCTCGGCCTGGCCATAGACACCGTGGTCGTCTGCAAGGCGCCCGGCGGGCGGGGCACCCGGTTCAAGGGCGCCGAGCGCGTGACGTTCCAGTGGGCCAAGCCTGCCGAGCCTGACGCAGAAGACTTCAAGCAAGCCGCGTAACAGCCCCGTACGGCCCCGCACAGCCCCGGTTGGTCCCCGTGACCGGCCGGGGCGTTTTACTGCCCGCAGACGGGCGCCTGTGCCCTCGGGCTCGCCGGCTCCGGTCCGGCCGACAGCGGGCCGGGATGGTGGCGGGGTGGTGGTTCTTCTCATTTTTTAGAAACACATAGAAAAAATAAGAGAAAACAAGAAAGGGACCACTCTCGCCACCCCACCACCAGAGCAGAAGCACCCGCCTCCCCTGCTGGGAGAGCGGCCGGAAACCCTTGCTCCCTACAGAAGCCGAGAGAGCGGGCGAGGGCCACCCCTACTTATACGGGGAAGCTCCGCCGTGAATCAGATGAGTTGGAGAGAACACCATGGGAAACACCCTGCACCAGGTTCCGTATCTGGACGGGCCCCGGGACAAGGACCGGGACCGCGCTGCCGCGTGGCGGCGAGACGAGCACATGGAGCGCCTGGCCGCGCTGCGGGACTCGAACCCCGAGATGTTCGACCGGATGGGCACCACCGCCCGCATCAGCCTCGGCTACTACGAGAACGACAAGCAGGCGGCGGCCCGCCACGGACGCGATACCAGCAAGGGCGGTAACTGATATGAACAATGAGATCGAGAAGGCCTCTGAGCGGGTCGCCAAGCTGCGCGCACAGCGCGACAGGGTCTCTGCCCCGCTGGCCGACGCGGAGGCCGCTCTAGAGGCCGCAGAGCAGGCCGAGCGGGCCCGCCGCGATGAGCGCGGCGCCGAGTACGACCGGGCGTTCCTCAAGACATGGATGGAGCAGGCGGCCGAGCGGACCGACCGGGGCAGCGAGCTGCATGACGATTTCCTTGAACTGCTGTCCGCTGAACCGTGGTTTCAGGCGTACGCTGCCGGTCGTGCCGAGCGATTCAAGCGGGAGAAGATTCTGACGGCCGCGCAGAATGCACAGGCCCGTCTAGGGGAGGAACGGACTGTTCCGGAACAGCGCTGGCACGACCTGCCCATCATCGACGACATGGCCAGGGCCGTTGATGCGGCTGCCGGGCAAATCGCTTCCGCCTTTGCCGAACAGCTCGATGCCAAGCGTCAGGCATACATCGAAGCTACTGACTGACCATGGCCGTTGACGCGCTCGACCCCGGCCCAGACGGGACCTATCCTCATTTCCCCCGGGACGCACAGGGTAGGCCCGTGTGGTCGGACGCCCCAACTGGGCTGCCAGTAGCCGACGGTGAGGCCCCGATGCCGCGGGGCGTCCAGCGGATGCGTGACCCAAGATCCGGTCGCGTGCTGGTTGTGGATGTGACTCCGAGGCGGCCGGACGGCGAACCGATCAACCCGCCAGTCATGCCGCCGAGGACGCAGGGAATGGCGTAGCACGACCAGGCCCCGACTCCCCTTCCTGCCCGACTTTGATCGGCAGGGAGCGCGTTTTTTCGCGCCGGAGCTGTGGCCGTTCTTGGCTGCCCGGCGAACCCGTCGCAGCGATGAAAGGAGGGGTCTTTGGCTGACCGATATCGACCGAGGCCGGCGGCCATGCGGGCCCGGGAGGGAAACCCGTCCAAGGCGGAAATCAAAGAGGGCGTGATTGTCCCGCGCGCGGTTCTCGCCGAACCCGATTGGCGGGACGTTTTCAAGGACTCGCCGACCGTCGCGCTCCAAGCGGCGAACGTCCGGTGCCGGGAAGTCGCGTCCGCCGAGTGGCGGCGCGTCGTGCCGATTCTCGAAGTGGCTGCCGGGCTGGGCGAAGTGGACCACTCGACCGTCAAGGATCTGTGTGTCTGCGTGGCCCGCATCGACCAGGCCGAGCGGGACCTGTCCGAACGCGGGCTCATGGTCACTGCCGAGCGGGGCACCGTGAAGAACGGGGCCGCCACCATCGCCGCACAGTACCGCTCCCAACTAGCACGCTACATCAGGGAGTTGGGACTGTCGCCGAGTGCCCGCGTGGCCATCGCGCCGCCGGAGTCAGCAGACGACTCCGATATCTGGGACTGACCGGTTCCACCTTCCGCGAACGCCCCCGTCCCTTCCTCCCTCATCGGGTGGCTGGGGCGGGGGCCTTCTTGCGTTCCCGCTTGCTGCCCTGCCGTCACTCGCCCCTTCCCGCGTGCTCGGTTCGAGCCGGTGTTAGCCCGGCAGCGCTGGTCCTACTCTTACCCCATGGCTATGGCTGTCGATCCGGCGCTGTCTGTTGGTCAGCGCATCAAGCTTTTCAGGGAGCGCGCGGGCAAGTCCCGTGCCGTGCTGGCCGGGCTGGTAGGCCGCTCAGAGGGCTGGTTGAAGGCAGTTGAGAACGGCCGCCTCCTGCCGCCGAGGCTGCCCATGCTCGTCAAGATCGCAGAACACTTGGGCATCGAAGACCTGTCGGCTCTGACGGGGGACGTGTCGATGCCCCGAGCGTTGTTCTCCGGGGCGGAGCATCCGGCGCTGTCGGTGGTCCGGCGGGCCGTTGACTCGGCGCCGCTGGGCCTGGCGGATGGCCCGGTCCCGAGCGTCAATCACGTTGCGGCTCAGGTGGCTGCGGCTTGGCAAGCTCGGGACTCCCGGGGCGACCACCGTACGGCGCTTGGGGACCTGCTCCCGGCGCTGGTATCGGCTGCCTCGGCCGCCGCATCGCACCCTGACTGCCCGGATCGTCGGCGCGCTGAGGTGCTGTATGCCTCGGCTCTGAATCTTGTCCAGATGTTCGCCGCCTACCAGGGGGATGGAAACCTGGTCTGGCGCGTGGCTGAGCGCTCCTTGGCGACCGCCCGAGCGTCCGGTGATGCCGTCGCCGTTGCGCAGGCTTGTTGGTTCCTGGTGGAGGCGTTCCGGAAGTCTGGGCAATGGGACAGCGCCCAGACGCTCACAGAGGAGGCTCTGCGGCTGCTGGGACCGGCCCGGGGTGATTCTCCGTCACTTGCTGCGGCATGGGCAGATATGGCGTTCCACGCGGCCATTACGCACGCTCGCGCGGGAGAGTCGGGCGAGGCTTGGGGCTGGTTCGATCGAGCCGAGGAGGTCGCCAGGACCCTGCCGGCTGACTTCTGGCACTCGCCAACCTCCGCATCTGCACGGGTAGTCCCGGTGCACGCTGTGACAGTCGCTGTCGAGCTGCGACAGGTCGGTACCGCCTTGCGGTGGGCTGACCGGCTGGCACCGGCAGAACTTCCTGCACGGCCGAGGCGGGCACGGCACCTGATCGAGGTCGCACGGGCATACGCCCTGCGGGGCGAACCGGATTGGGTGGCGTCGCTGCTCACCGACGCAGTGGAGGCAGCGCCCGACACTGCCCGGTGGAACCACGAAACCCATGACTTGGTACGGGGCCTGCTGGACGGCCCGCCATCTGTTCGACCCGCCGCCCGTGACCTTGCAACCGCTACCGGGCTTGCCGCCTGACTGATAGTTAGAGGCACAAACTGTGCCTCTCGGCCGCCTTGAGTGCCCGTACCGTCCATGGGACGTGACGGGCATTCAGCGTTTTGGAGGCCGAATGGGCAGCTTGCCGACCGGGGAACTCCCCTCGGTGCTGACACACACGGACCGCCAGGAGACGAACCGGATCGTTACGCGGTTCGGGGGCTGGAAGTTGCGCCCGGACGACCCTCGGGCCGCTCCGGCGCGCTACGTCCTGTCCTGCGTGTCCGAGGACGAGGACGGCACCATGTGCGGCGAGGCGTCCCGGCCGAGTGCGGACGTGGGGGCCGTGGCGGAGTGGGCGCGCACTCACACGTGGCTCAACCAGGACCACCGGTCGTACAGCCTGGACGCTGCCTCGGTCCCGATGGTGCTGGTGCCCGAGGACGAACCGGCGTGAGCCGCAAGGCCCCTGCTGCCTGCGCCCTGGCGGTCGTCGTCGCTCTCAGCCCGGCCGCCCTGGTGGTCGCCGTCGGCGGACTCGACCCGAACGACCACGGGGGCATATGGCTGTTCCTCGGCCTGGCGGTCGCCATGCTCGGGGTCGTCTACGGCGGTGACTGGGAAGCGTGCGTGCGACGGTGGCGAGCCGGTCGACGCTCCCGGCTGCGAATCAAGGTCCGCCACGTCCGGTCCGGGGACCCGCCGTGATGCTCACGGCCGAGGCGGGTTCCGCTCTGGTTGGCATCGGCGCGGCAGCGCTGCCCGATCCTCCTGTCGAGGGTGACGGCAACGAGTGGGGCACCGGCGACTGCTGGCTGTACTGCGAACGCGAGTCCGTTCCGGTGCTCTGGCTCGGGGTCGTCACCGCCGCCGGCGGGGTCCGGGCCGGGTTGGCCGCCTGCGCGGAGTGCATCGCCGTGCTTCACGGCAAGGCGGTGGCCGAGATGCTCGGCCGGGACCGCTCGCCGATCCCCCAGCCCCGCCGGGCCCGCCACGCCCGTCCCCGGTCTGCCTGATCTCCCGGAGCACTCACCTACCCCCGCGGTGCTCCGGGCTTACCCGCCGGTCCCCCGGCGGAAGGGTGCGCGAGGGGCGCGCGCACCGGTCGCCTCGGTCCGGCTCCCCGGTTAGGGCCGAGGCGACCCCAAGACCCCCGGCGGGTACCTGAGTTGCCGCCGGAGGATGCACAACCCCGCCCCCCGGTGACGTGACGAATGTGGACGGCGCGGACGACCGGGGGCGGGGCCCGCACGACGACAAACCCTCGGGAGGGGCCGCATGGTGAAAAAGGTGCTGCGGGGAATCTGGCTGGCCGAGCACAAGGCTCGCAAGCGCAGGGCACAGGCGGGCGAGCCCCCGATGACGGGTGACGCGCTGATCCACGGTCCGTCGCCGGGCTCCGTGGCGCTCGACACCCGAGCCGGCGGGCGGCTGGGGATCGTACGCGCCGTGGACGCGGGGGTGGTCTACCTGCGCGAAGTTGGATCGGCCCACAAGGTGTGGGACTGCCCCGTCCCCGCCGTGAAGAAGCCGGAGCCCGCGGACGCCGAGCTTGCGCAACTGCTCGACCAGGGCGTCATCCTCGAACCCGAGGACGCGGACGCCGACGCCGAGGAACCCGCTTAACCCAAGACTCCCGGCAACCCTGCCGGGTTGCGTTCCGGATGCTCCTGTCCGGGCGCACGCCGGTCCCCCGCCGGATGTTTCTGACAATTCGTACGGTCGGGGGCCGGTTTCAACGACTCCCGCTCTATCAACCCGCAACGAGGAACACGATGGTCCTGCTGCCCATCCTGAGTGTGCCGAAGCCGCGCCAGGATGACCGCCCCGAAGTGACGCCGGAGAAGCTGGACGAACTCGCCCGCCGCTATCTCGCGAACGAATCGGTGTACCGGCTCGCCCGCGAGATCAACCGCACGGACGAGTGGCTGCGGCTGCGGTTCCGACGGCGGAACATCCCCATCCGGGGCTACGCGGAAGCCCGGCGGATTCGGAAGGATCGGGAAAGGGCAGCGAAGCGAGTCGCCGCATGAACGCGCAGTGCCCCGAGGGTCCCGGACACAAGGTCGTCCGGTACGACGGACCCGGCGCGATGCAGAGCGGCCCGCAGGGGCCCGTGTGGGAGTGCACGACGTGCGGGCGGTGGGGCGGGGTCATGTCCGACGACTGGGCCGCCATGTTCCCCGGCGAGCCGGTTCTGTTCCCGCTCGGATGGAAGCGCACCGATCAGCCGGCGCCGCTGCGCAACACCCGCCCCTAGTTGGGGCAGTTGAACTCCCGTCCTGGTGGGCGGTTGGGGAATCAACGCCTGCCAGGGCGGGGCACCACTGCACATGCACCCCGAGAACCCCCGTCCCGGCTGCTGCTCTTTGCCAGGAACGCAGCCGGGACGGGTCAGCACCGCCAGCGAGACCCGCCGTCCCACTCGGGGCAGCGGCCACTCAACGGAACCAGGGAGCATCATGCACGACGCACGCGCCCTACTCACCCCCGAAGCATTCGGGGGCGTCACCGCAACGGTGATCGACAACAACCCCGGGATGGCGGCCGACACGGCCGAGCGCATCGTTACCGAAGCGCTGAAGTTCGTTGCCACCGCACGCCGGTTCCCCGCGGTGCGGATCACCCCGTCCAACGTGGTGGACGAGGGGTGGCACGCGCTCATCCTGCACACCCGCCCCTACGCCGAACTGTGCGGCAAGTTGGGCGGGTTCGTCCATCACTACCCCGAGCGTCCCGACCCGGAGCGCCACGACGAAGCGGCCCTGGTCCGGACCGTCGCCCTCATCGAGGAGGCCGGATACACCCCCGACCACGAACTGTGGACGGGACCGACCCGCGCCCTGGTGGCCGTAGCCGCGAACTGCTCCCACACCCCCGTGCCCGGCGGGTGCGGACCGATCAACCCCGGCGGATGCGCCTCCCACTGCAACGGCGGTGGCGGAGGCGGGGGCGGTGGAGGCGAAGCCCACTAGCCTGGGCGCACCAACACGGAAGGGCAAGGCGCGTGGATGAGAACGAAGCCCAGCAAGTGGCCAACGCCCTTAGGGAGCTAGGAATTCGGGGAATCGTCTCCCCCGAAGACCTCGACAATCCGAACGGGCGTTGGAGGGTGTACGACAGCGCCGACCCCAACACCCGGCGGGACATCACCGACGAAGCTCTCACGGTCGTGGAGGGGCGGTCCCGGCAGTCCGGTCCGGCGCGAGGATTCGTCGTCCCGAAGTCCCGCTAGTCAGCCCTCGAAACGGCCCCGTCCGGGTTCGCCTGGGCGGGGCTCCGCCATGTCCGAAGCCGGGCGGTTCTCCGGCGGGACCACAGCCGACCCCTTGCCCCAACGGGTGGTGATCAGCCCCCACTCCTCCCGCAGCACTTCGAGCGCCCGCCGAACAGTCATGATCGCGACGCCGAATCGCTTACTCAATGCTGACTCTGACGGAAAGGGCTCCCCGGAGTCGTACCGGCCCGCGCGGATCTCAGCCGCCAGTTCAGCGGCAACGAGCCGGTATGGCGGGATGCGCGGTGGACGCTTCGAAGGGCTATCGGACATGGGAGAAGGGTACGGAGCCCCGGCGTGGGCTTCCACTTATAGGAGTGCATGGGTAGACGACTTAGATGAGTGGAGATATCGTCGTGCCACAACAACAAAGATCCCCGGCGACCGCGCCAACGGTCCCGGGGCATGACCGAAGCCCGTGGAGGCTCCGACATGACTCAGCTTATCGTTCTCGCGTTCCTCTGGGCGCTTCGCCTGCTATTGCCGGCTCGCGGAACACACCGCCGCGCCCTGGTGATCTGCGGCCCGGTCGAACCGTTCCGGCTCACGGTGCCGAAGCGGGTCATCTGCGCCCCGGCCCGACCCATTTCGGTGCTCGACCTGCGCGAGACCGTACATAGCAACCCGGGCCCCCTGGTCCGCCCCCACGTGATCGCGTGGGAACGCATGACCCCCGCGCAACAGGAAGTGATCCGGCAGCACAACGCGGAAGAGACACAGCGGAAGTGGGCCGCCATCATCGCGGCAGAGCTGGCACGGGACGCGGACGACCACCGGCGACGCCGAGCCGCACTGTTCGCCGCCGCGCTCGATCTCCCGGACCCCGAACACTGGCTCGACAGCATCACGACCGGTGTCCCTCACACCCTCGGTGGGGCGGTGGCGTGATGAACGCGGCGACCACCATGAAGCCGACGTGCGGAGCCCCCCGCCCCGGACAGACCGACGGCGCCCCGTGCAACCGCGACCCGTTCCACAGGGACGACCACGCGAACACCCTCGGGGAGATATGGCCCCGCCTCGCTCCGGTGCGCTGCGCCCGGTGCAAGGGCCCGGCCCCCACCCCGGTCCCGATCGGCCACCAAGAGGCCCCTAGCGGCCCCGGGCACACCGTGTGGGCGTGCTCGCTGAGCTGCCCCGAGTAAGACCCCCACACCGCCCTGCCCGGAACCTCTCCGGGCGGGGCATTTTTGCTGATGGGAGGGGGTGTCCTTTCGAGATGTAGGGGTGTACCGTCCACCGCCGGCACCGGCGGCAGCACCTCGTTCAGGAAGCTCGCGCAGAAGCGCGCGAGCGGGCCGCTCTCCCGGATTCCGGGCGGGACGCCCTTCACGACGTCCTGGGCCAGGCCCGGTTCCGGCTCCAGCTCCCCCGCCAGCGGCAACCGCAGCCCTCGGACGATCTGCCGGGCCGGCAGCCCGCCGGCCCGCACCGGCCGCACCACGGCCCGGACGTCCCCGAGCCGCATCCGGGCCGCCGCGGCGACGCGGTCGGCAGCGGCCACCGCGCGCAACTCGGCCGACACCACCAGGAGCGCCAGGTCGGACTGCTCCAGCGCCTGCCCCGCGGCCGCGTCGAGGTGTCGGGGCACGTCGACCACCACCAGCCCGCCGCGCCGCCTGGAGGCGGCCAGCACGCTGCGCATGGCCTCCGGCGGCACCGTCAGGGTGTCGCCGCGGTCCCAGGAGAGGCAGGACAGCGCGGAGAGCCGCTTGAGCACCGGCAGCGCCCGGGCCAGCTCGGCCCCGCTGACCCGCCCGCGGGAGCCCGCCAGATCGGGCCAGCGCAGCCCGCTGACCCGCTCGCCGCCGAGCAGGATGTCGAGGCCCCCGCCCAGCGGATCGCCGTCCAGCAGCATCGTCCGCCGGCCCGCCCGCGCGGCCGTGACCGCCAGCGCGCACGCCAGGGTCGAGGCCCCGGCCCCGCCCGAGCCGCCGAGCACCGCGACGGTGACCGCCGGGCAGCCGACGCCTTCGGCAGCGTCGGCGATCCGATCGAGCAGCCAGGCCTCGGCGTCGGGCAGGAACAGCACGTGTTCGGCCCCGAGTTGGACGGCTCTGACCCACACCCCGGGGTCGTCCAGGTCCAGCCCGAGCAGCAGCACCCCGCCGCGCCGCCCCAGCGCGGAGCAGCGGACGGCCTGGTCGTCCCCGACCAGGACCAGCGAGGCCCCTTCCCAGAGGGCCCGCGTCGGCGGGGCGCCCCGGACCAGCCTCGGCTCGGTGCCCGCCGCCGCGCAGACCCGCAGCAGGTGCTCGGCCAGGCCCTCGTCCTCGGTGACGATGAGCGGCCCGGCGACCGCGGGGCCCTCGGCGGTGATGTGGTCGGCGATCGGCGTCGACATGGATGCTCCCCTCCGCGCCGCCTGCCACCAGGCCGGCGACGCACGTCGGACGATTCCGGCGGGCGGCCGCCCGACAGGCCTCTGGGGGAGGAAGGGGTGAGGCCCTGCCCGGCGACCGCCGCCGGTCATCACGGTGGGGGGAGATCCGGATTCCGTCATCCGGCATTCGATTGCCTGTGGATAACTCGTGGGCTGTGGATGAAAACGTTCACTCGGGCGGGGGGCTAATCGGCGAAGAATTGACGAAAAGGGGTCACCGAGATGAACCGGCGGCCGTCGCACCCCGTTCGACCGATCTCTCCGACCCCCGCCCGCCGCCTCCCGGACACCGCCTCCGGGCGGGCTCGCGACACCGATCGGAACCAGCCGTTCGATCCCCGACGGACATGAGCGAATGGCAACGCAGAGTGACGGAAGTCGATCGGCAGGCCGAGGTGTCGACACCCCCTGTAGGCCGCCGAGGCCACGACGGCGGATCCGCCGCGAGAGGCGTTCAGGCCCTGAAAATGGCCCCGGACGTGCGACGACCCCCGCCGGGGGGGAGAGCGGGGGTCGTCTATCCACAGCCCGGCTCGGGGGGGAGGAGCCGGACCGGGTTAGCACGGTCGCGAACGATCCGTGACTTCCATGGTGTACCCGAGCGGCCAGAAACACAAACCCGCACGCCCGCGAGTACGCCGAATGGCGGGGTGTTTTGCGGCTCCCTCTATCCTCGGTTCCCGTGGACACCACCGAGAACGCCGACGACCACGCCGACGAGTCCCAGGGCGACACCACCGGCCCCGAAGAGCTCCGCCCGCAAGAGCTCCGCCCGCCCGTTCGCCCGAGGCCCGGCGGGCCGCGCACGGCGGCCTTCTTCGACCTCGACAAGACCATCATCGCCAAGTCGAGCGCGCTGGCCTTCAGCCGCCCCTTCTACCAGGGCGGTCTGATCAACCGTCGGGCCGTACTGCGCAGCGCGTACGCCCAGTTCGTCTTCCTGGTCGGCGGCGCCGACCACGACCAGATGGAGAAGATGCGCGAGTACCTCTCCGCACTCACCCGGGGCTGGAACGTCCAGCAGGTCCGCGAGATCGTCGCCGAGACCCTGCACAACCTGATCGACCCGATCATCTACGACGAGGCGGCCTCGCTGATCGAGCAGCACCACGCGGCCGGCCGGGACGTGGTGATCGTCAGCAGCTCCGGCTCCGAGGTGGTCGAGCCGATCGGCCGGCTGCTCGGCGCGGACCACGTGATCGCCACCCGGTTGAAGGTCGAGGACGGCTGCTACACCGGCGAGATCGAGTACTACGCCTACGCCGAGAACAAGGCCGCGGCCATCCGGGAGTTGGCCGCGACCGAGGGCTACGACCTGGCCGCCTCGTACGCGTACAGCGACTCCTCCACCGACCTGCCGCTGCTGGAGGCGGTCGGCCACCCGTCGGCGGTCAACCCCGACCGCGCGCTGCGGAAGGAGGCGCAGGCCCGGGAGTGGCCGGTGCTGGTCTTCGACAAGCCGGTGGAACTGCGGCGGCGGCTACCCGAGTTCTCCGCTCCGAGCGGCTCGGTGCTGACCGCCGTGGCGGTCGGGACGGCCGCGGTGACCGCCGGGGTGATCTGGTACCTGGCCCACCGGCGGCGCCCGCTCGCCTGAGGCTCCGAGGCCCACACCTCCGGAATCCTTGGCCAAAACGGGCAATCGGGACAGACTTCTCGTTTCGGGTTCCCCTTTCGCCCGAAACGCGATACAAATGAAGCACGGCCCGCGAGACCCGGTCAGGACCTAAGAGGTCAAACCGACAACGCAGTTCAGGCCCCACGGACCGCACGTACAGATATCCGGGCACCCACATGCAGCCGACCCGCTGTCGGGCCGCCGGACCAGACGAACGGGCAGGATCCCCGTCTGATCGGCACTTCCGGTGCATGCATGGTCACCCGGTATCTGCACCAGCGGCGGCACCCGGCAGGATCAGGTGCCGCCGCATCTTCGTCTCCGCGCGCCTCCGCGGTCCCCGCACGCCCCCACGGTTCCCGCGCGCTTCCCGACGTCCGCACGCCCCTCGCGGGGCGTGCGCGCCGCTCCACGTCCGGCCGCTCAGACCATCCCGCGCTGCATCGCCTCGCAGACCGCCGTGCTCTCCCGCACGCCGAGCCGCAGCGCCCGGCCGCAGTGGGCGATCCAGGCCGCCATCCCGTCCGGGGTGCCCGCCAGGTAGCCGGCCAGGGCCCGGCGGTAGGCGGCGGTGCCGAGCTCCGCCAGGCCGACCTCGGCCGGGCAGATCGACTTCGGGTCGAGCCCCTCGGCGATCAGCACGATCCGCTGGGCGGCCCGCGCGATCACCCCGTTGTGGGTGCCGAACGGCCGCAGCGCGAGCAGTTCGCCGTGCACCACCGAGGCCACGACGAGGGCCGGCGTGCCCACGCCCTGGCCCTCCGCGCGCGCCACCAGCAGCCGGGAGAGCTGGTCGAGCCGGGCCGCGACCTCCTCCGCACCGGGCGCCGGCGGCAGCGCGGGCAACGGCCCGTCCGCGGCGTCGACCTCGACGCTCTCCACCGGCTCCAGTCCCAGCGGGAACAGCTCCTCGGCGCCCTCCCCGGCCCGCCGCGGACGACCGGCGGCCGGATCGCCGTCACCGACCGCGAGCAGGTGCAGCCGGGCCAGCACCTGGAGCGGCGAGTGCCGCCAGATGCTGAGCAGCTGGCCGGCCTCGGCGGCGATCCGCAGGGCCGCGCCGACCGTCCGGGCTTCGGGGTCCGCGCCGAAGTCGCTGCGGCGGCGGACCTCCTCCAGCGGCCAGTCGGCCCCGGCCAGGGCCGCCGACGCGCGGGCTCCGCGCAGCGCGGACTCGGAGGTGACCTCGGCCGCGCGGCGGCGCATCACCCGGTGGCCGTAGAGCCGGTCGACGGCCTTGCGCACCTCGGCGACCGCGTCGGGCACCCCGGGGAGCTGGGCCAGCGGGGCGAGGGGATCAGTTCCAGTGCTCACCTACCCGAGAGTAATGAACGGGCCACCCCTCCCGGAACAGCAACCCCGCATCACCCGTTAGAGGCAATCCTCACTTCCCGCCCCCGGCGAAACCCAAACCCCGGCTAGCATGACCACTATCGGAGACGATAACGATTTCCAACTGGGGAACGCGTCGCGCGCCCTGGGCAGGCGGCCCACCCCGAGGGCCCTGAGCGAGAGCCGGAGTCCCCAGATGAAGATCGCCTTCGTCGGCAAGGGCGGCAGCGGGAAGACCACGCTGTCCGCACTGTTCATCCGCCACCTGGCGGCCATGGGCCGACCGGTCATCGCCGTGGACGCCGACATCAACCAGCACCTGGGCCCGGCCCTCGGCCTGACGGACGACCAGGCCGCAGAACTGCCCTCGCTGGGCAGCCGCCTGCCGGAGATCAAGGAGTACCTGCGCGGCAGCAACCCGCTGATCCGCTCCTCCGACGAGATGATCAAAACCACGCCGCCCGGCCGCGGTTCGCGACTGCTGCGGATCGTCGAGGAGAATCCGGTCTACGCCTCCTGCGCCCGCCCGATCGCGCTGGACGAGGGCTCGGTCCGGCTGCTGGCCACCGGCGCGTTCACCGAGGAGGACCTCGGGGTGGCCTGCTACCACTCCAAGGTCGGCGCGGTTGAGCTGCTGCTCAACCACCTGCTGGACGGCCCGGGCGAGTACCTGGTGACCGACATGACGGCGGGCTCGGACTCCTTCGCCTCGGGCCTGTTCACCCGCTTCGACCTGACCTTCCTGGTGGCCGAGCCGACTCGCAAGGGCGTCTCCGTCTACCGCCAGTACAGGGACTACGCCCGCGACTTCGGCGTGCGACTGAAGGTCATCGGCAACAAGGTGCAGGGCCCGGACGACCTGGCCTTCCTGCGCCGCGAGGTCGGCGACGACCTGCTCACCACCTTCGGGCAGTCGGACTGGGTGCGCCGCCTGGAGCAGGGCATCGAACCGCCGCTGAAGTCCCTGGAGCCGGCCAACCGGACGGTGCTGGAGGAGCTGCGAATCGAGGCCGACGCGGCGTACGGACGGCGGGACGCCCACCGCTACACCGAGCAGGCGGTGCTCTTCCACCGCCGCAACGCGGAGAGTTGGGCCAACTCCAAGGTCGGCATCGACCTCGCGACCCAGGTGGACGAGGACTTCGTCCTGGGCGGGCTCGCGGACGACGGCGAGCGCACGGCCCCGGCGGGCGCCCACGTCTGACCGGCACCGCCGCAGCCGAACGGGCCGCGGCCTCCCCACCCCGGGGAGGCCGCGGCCCGTCCCTTGTGCCCGGGCGCGTCCACACGCCGCCACGCTCCCGAGGCCGGCCGACCCACCGCCACCAGCAGATTCCCGACCGTTCGGCCACCACCCATTGGAGTGAACCAGGGGGTTTTCCACTTCCCTCCCGGAACCACGCTGTGCAAAGCTTTCATTACCCTCGGTTTACCGAGTCTTGATGGTTCGTCCGGCGGCCCCGGTGAGACGTCCCGCACCTCGCCCGGAGTCCTGGCGGGCCTGATGGTCAACGCCGGCCGGTGGCGCCCGCACTCCCCCGCCGCGCCCACGCCATCCCGCCACACCGTCGCGCCCACGACAGCCGATCCGCCCCGGAGCCCCACCCCCGGACTCACCGCCGGACCTGACTGCGTTCGCTCCCCCGGACAGACGGGAAGACAATGACCCTCGACATCTCCAGTGCCCCCATCGCCTCCGACACCACCGACCACGCACCGCCGGGCCCCGGCCCCCGGATCCGCTGGGCCCAGGACCTCTCCGCCTCCCTCGTGGTCTTCCTCATCGCCGTGCCGTTCTCCCTCGGCATCGCGCTCGCCACCGGCGCCCCGCTCACCGCCGGGCTGGCCGCCGCGGCCGTGGGCGGGATCGTCGCCGGGCTGTTCGGCGGCACACCGCTCCAGGTCAGCGGTCCCTCCGCGGCGCTGACGGTGATCACCGCCGGGCTGATCGCCCAGTACGGCTGGCAGGCCACCTGCGCCGTCACCGTCGCCGTCGGCCTGCTCCAACTCCTACTCGGCGCACGCCGGGTGGCCCGGACGGCGCTCGCCGTCTCGCCCGCGATCGTGCACGGCATGCTGGCCGGCGTCGGGATCACCATCGCCGTCGCGCAGCTGCACGTCGTCCTCGGCGGCTCGCCGCAGAGCTCCACGATCGCCAACCTCCTGGCCCTTCCCGGGCAGTTGGCCGGCCCGCACCCGCCGGCGCTGCTGGCCGGCGCGGTGACGGTGGCCGTCCTGCTCGGCTGGCCCCGGCTCGGCCGACTGCCGGGCCGCGCGGGCGAGTTCGGTGCCCGGCTGGCCAAGGTGCCCGGTCCGCTGGCCGGGGTCGCGCTGGCCACCGCGCTCGTGTTCACCCTGGACCTGCGGCTCGCCCGGATCGAACTGCCCGCCTGGCGGCCGCAGGCGTTCCTGCCCGCGCTGCCGCACGGCCCGGTGCTCGGGCTGCTCGCCGCCGTCCTCACCGTCACCGCGGTCGCCAGCGTGGAGTCGCTGCTGTCCGCCGTCGCGATCGACCGGATGTCCCGCCGCACCGGCGACCTCGACCGCGAACTGCGCGGCCAGGGCCTCGCGAACCTGGCGAGCGGCCTGGTCGGCGGACTGCCGGTCGCCGGCGGCGCGGTACGCGGCACCGCCAACGTACGGGCCGGCGGCCAGACCAGGTGGGCCTCGGTACTGCACGGCGTCTGGGTGCTGGCCGCCGCACTGGCGCTGACCGGCGGGCTGCGCCGGATCCCGCTGGCCGCGCTCGCCGCGCTGGTGCTGGCGGTCGGGCTGCAGATGGTGAACTTCGCGCACATCCGCAAGGTGCACCGGCACCGCGAGTTCCCCGTCTACCTGATCACCGTGCTCGGCGTGGTGATCGCCGGCGTGCTGTGGGGCGTCGCGATCGGCTCCGGCACCGCCATACTGCTCGCCCTCTACCGGCTGACCCGCGCCCACGTGGACGTGGAGACCGGCCCCGGCGGCACGGTCACCGTCCACACCCACGGCCCGCTCACCTTCACCACCGTGCCCAGGCTCAGCCGGGCGCTGGCCGGCATCCCGGCCGGAGCCGAGGTCACCGTGGTCCACGACGGCTCCTTCCTGGACCACGCCGCGTACGAGACGCTGCACACCTGGCGGGCCGGGCACCAGAACACGGGCGGCCGGGTCTCACTGGTGACGCGCCGCCAGGACGACGAGGTGCTCGACCCGGACGGCACCGTGCGCGCGGGCAGTTCACCGGGCCCGCACCGCTGCCGGGCCTGGACGCCCTGGGTCGGCCACCACTGCATCGAGCAGCAGGAGGACCCGCACGGCCGACTGCTGGACGGCGTCCGGGTGTTCCAGCTGCACACCGCCCCGCTGATCCGGCCGGAACTCGCCCGGCTGGCGCGCGAGGGGCAGACGCCCTCCCAGCTCTTCCTGACCTGCGCGGACTCCCGGATGGTCACCAGCATGATCACCAACAGCGGTCCGGGCGACCTGTTCACCGTGCGCAACGTGGGCAACCTGGTGCCGGCCCCGCACGAACCCGGCGCGGCGGACGACTCGGTGGCCGCCGCGGTGCAGTACGCGGTCGAGGTACTGGAGGTGCGGTCGATCACGGTCTGCGGCCACTCCGGCTGCGGTGCGATGCAGGCCCTGTTGGACGGCGTGCACGAGCGCCCCGGGCCGCCCACCCCGCTGGCCCGCTGGCTGCGCAACGGCCGCGGCTCGCTGGACCGGCTCCGACGCGTCCCGGCGGAGTTCGCCTCCCGGCCCGTGGTGGACGTCGTGGAGCAGCTCTGCATCACCAACGTGGTCCAGCAGTTGGACCAGTTGATGGCGAACCCGGCGGTCGAGCGCCGGGTCGAGGAGGGCACCCTGCGGCTGGTCGGGATGTACTTCGACTTCGCGACGGCCCAGGCCTACGTCCTGGACCGGGCCGCCGGGACGTTCAGCCCGGTCGAGGCCCACCCCGGGAAGCACCCGAACACCATCGAACGCCATGCCGAGGCCCCGATCGGAACCGACCCCGGCGTCCGACCGAACGCGGCATCGGCCGAACGGGTGAATGAGGACGATCGGGTTCCGGTCGAGGGCAGTGAGGAGGACCCCCGGCTGGCTGCCTGAGAGCCGGGCCCGTGTCCCCGCCGGGCGGGCCGGGGCACGGGCCCACCCGCCCCCGCGCGGTCGTCCGGTCCTCCCCGGCGGACCGCACCGGCGGCCGGTCGACCGCCGATCAAAGGTCTACACCAATTCCCAGGAGCCTCTTGTCAACTGCCCCGTTCGCCTGGTGAGCTGTGCGCTGGGACACACGGGACAATCCCCACGCACGGGATCGCCCCCGATCATGACTCGATGAGGAGTGCGCGTTGAGCAACGAGAGCCTGGCCAACCTGCTCAAGGAGGAGCGGCGCTTCGCCCCGCCGGCAGAGCTCGCCGCAGCCGCCAACGTCACCGCGGCCGCGTACGCGCAGGCCTCCGAGGACCGTCTGGGCTTCTGGGCCGAGCAGGCCCGCCGCCTCACCTGGGCCGTCGAGCCGACCGAGACCCTCGACTGGTCCAACCCGCCCTTCGCCAAGTGGTTCGCCGACGGCAAGCTCAACGTCGCGTACAACTGCGTCGACCGCCACGTGGAGAACGGCCTGGGCGACCGGGTCGCCATCCACTTCGAGGGCGAGCCCGGCGACGGCCGTTCGATCACCTACGCCCAGCTCAAGGACGAGGTCTCGCAGGCGGCCAACGCGCTGCTGGAGCTCGGCGTCCGCAAGGGCGACCGGGTCGCCGTCTACCTGCCGATGATCGCCGAGGCGGTCATCGCGATGCTCGCCTGTGCCCGGATCGGCGCCACCCACTCGGTGGTCTTCGGCGGCTTCTCCTCCGACGCCGTCGCCTCCCGCATCCAGGACGCCCAGGCCAAGCTCGTCATCACCGCCGACGGCGGCTACCGCCGCGGCAAGCCCTCAGCCCTCAAGCCGGCCATCGACGAGGCACTCACCAAGGCCGACGGCGTCGAGCACGTCCTGGTGGTCCGCCGCACCGGGCAGGACATCCCGTGGACCGAGGGCCGCGACGTCTGGTGGCACGAGATCACCGCGCGCCAGTCCACCGAGCACACCCCCGAGGCGCACGACGCCGAGCACCCGCTGTTCATCCTCTACACCTCGGGCACCACCGGTAAGCCCAAGGGCATCCTGCACACCTCGGGCGGCTACCTCACCCAGGCCAGCTACACCCACCACGCGGTCTTCGACCTCAAGCCGGAGACCGACGTCTACTGGTGCACCGCCGACATCGGCTGGGTCACCGGCCACTCGTACATCGTCTACGGCCCGCTCTCCAACGGCGCCACCCAGGTCATCTACGAGGGCACCCCGGACACCCCGCACCAGGGCCGGTTCTGGGAGATCGTCCAGAAGTACGGCGTGACCATCCTCTACACCGCGCCGACCGCGATCCGCACCTTCATGAAGTGGGGCGACGACATCCCCGCGAAGTTCGACCTGTCCTCGCTGCGCGTGCTGGGCAGCGTCGGCGAGCCGATCAACCCGGAGGCGTGGGTCTGGTACCGCGAGCACATCGGCGGCGGCCGGTGCCCGATCGTGGACACCTGGTGGCAGACCGAGACCGGCGCCATCATGATCAGCCCGCTGCCGGGCGTCACCGAGACCAAGCCGGGCTCGGCCCAGCGCGCCCTGCCGGGCATCGCGGCCACCGTGGTGGACGACAACGCCGTCGAGGTGCCGAACGGCTCCGGCGGCTACCTCGTGCTCACCGAGCCGTGGCCGTCCATGCTCCGCACCATCTGGGGCGACGACCAGCGCTACATCGACACCTACTGGTCGCGCTTCGAGGGCCGCTACTTCGCCGGCGACGGTGCCAAGAAGGACGAGGACGGGGACATCTGGCTGCTGGGCCGGGTGGACGACGTCATGCTCGTCTCGGGCCACAACATCTCCACCACCGAGGTCGAGTCGGCCCTGGTCGGCCACCCGTCCGTGGCCGAGTCCGCCGTGGTCGGCGCGACCGACGCGACCACCGGTCAGGCCATCGTCGCCTTCGTGATCCTGCGCGGCAGCGTCGCCGACAGCCCCGAGCTGGTCGAGGAGCTGCGGGCGCACGTCGGCCGCACGCTCGGACCGATCGCCAAGCCGAAGCAGATCAAGGTGGTCGGCGAGCTGCCGAAGACCCGCTCCGGCAAGATCATGCGCCGCCTGCTGCGCGACATCGCCGAGGGCCGCGAGGTCGGTGACACCACCACCCTGGCCGACAGCACGGTGATGAGCCAGATCCAGGCCCAGCTGCCGTCCTCGGACAACGGCAACGGCTGAACCCACCCGGCCGGTGACGGCCGAGCCCCTTGAGACAACGGCTGTGCCCCGGGCGGCGACCACCGCCCGGGGCACAGCCGTTTCCCGCAGCCGTTTCCGCAGCTGTCTCCCGCAACCGTTACCGCAGCCGTTTCCCACAGCCGGATCCGACAGCCGCTACGTCAGCACCCCCGCGACCGCTGCACCCCCGTGACCCCTGCGCCCCCGGGGTGCAGAACCAGTCCACAGGGTTTAAGTCCTTTGGTAGGACAATCCGGATGTCACCCAAACCCCCGCTAGACTATTAAGGACGCATCAAGATCCTTGACAGGAGTCGCGGGCGTCACAGGGCGCGCCGGGAAGTCTGGTCGGCAACTGCACCACCCGTGCATCCGTTGCCGCTCCCAGCCCCAGGAGGTCCCCGTGACCGATCAGCCGCCCGTCCACGAGCCGACGACCCGCCGCCGGCAGTTCCTCGGTCGGCTGTCACTACCCGAGCGCACCTTCATCACCGACGCCCTGCGCACCGAGACGGTCGGCGGCATGCTGCTGCTGGGCGCCGCCGTCGTCGCGCTGATCTGGGCCAACGCCTGGCCGCAGGCCTACCAGAGCGTGCTCGACTACACCGTCGGCCCCTCCACCCCGCTCCACCTCGACCTCTCCCTGGCCACCTGGGCCAAGGACGGCCTGCTGACGATCTTCTTCTTCGTCGCCGGGATCGAGCTCAAGCGCGAGTTCGTCGCGGGTGAGCTGCGCACACCCAGTGCCGCGCTGCTGCCCGTCGTCGCCGCCGTCTGCGGGGTGGCGCTGCCCGCGATCCTCTACGTCCTGGTGAACTCCGGCAGCGGTGGGCACCCCGGTGGCTGGGCGATCCCGACCGCCACCGACATCGCCTTCGCGCTCGGGGTGCTGGCCGTGGTCGGCAGCCACCTGCCCTCCCCGCTGCGCGCCTTTCTGCTCACCCTGGCGGTGGTCGACGACCTGATCGCGATCCTGATCATCGCGATCTTCTACAGCCACGGCATCAAGTTCTGGGCGCTCGGCCTCGCCGTCGCCGGCCTGGTGCTGTTCTGGTTCCTGCACCGGCGCGGCGTCCACGGCTGGTACCTCTTCGTACCGCTGGCCTTCGTGACCTGGGCGCTGATGCACGAGAGCGGCATCCACGCCACGGTGGCGGGCGTCGCGATGGGCCTGATGCTGCGCTGCCACCGGGAGGGCGACGAGCAGCACTCCCCCGGCGAGCACATCGAGCACCTGGTCCGCCCGCTCTCGGCCGGCCTGGCCGTCCCGGTGTTCGCGCTGTTCTCGGCCGGGGTGGCCGTCTCCGGCCCGAAGCTGCGCGAGGTGTTCACCCAGGCCGCCCCGCTCGGCATCGTGATCGGCCTGCTGGTCGGCAAGTCGATAGGCGTGTTCGGCGGCGCCTGGCTGACCGCCCGGTTCACCAGGGCCGAGCTGAACCCGCAGCTCAAGTGGGCCGACATGGTCGCGGTCTCGGTGCTCGCGGGCATAGGTTTCACCGTCTCGCTGCTGATCAGCGAGCTGGCCTTCCCGGACGACCCGGCGCTCGCCGCCCGGGCGAAGACGGCCGTGCTGGTCGGCTCGGTGCTCGCCGCGGTGGTCGCCACGGTGCTGCTGAAGCTGCGCAACCGGCACTACCGCGCACTGTGCGAGGAGGAGGACCGCGACCTGGACGGGGACGGCATCCCGGACATCTACCAGGAGGACGACCCGGCCTGGCGGGCGCGGGTCGGCGAGTTCGCCCACCGGGCCGGCGAGAAAAACGGCCCCGACCCGAGCCCCGACCCGAGCCCCGACTCCGGCCACGCCTCCGACCCGGGCTCCGGCTCCGACTCCGGCTCCGACCCGGGCACCGCCTCCGACCCGAACTCCGGCTCCGGCTCCGGTTACCGGGGCCGCCCCGGACAGCCCGACTGAGGCGCCCGCAGGCCCCCGGCGAAGGCGCCCGGAAGCCTCCCGCCGCCGGGACACGTCCCTCCCGCGGGGCCCCGGAGTGGTGTCCGACTGACCGGTAGGGGCATGATTCTGAGCTGTCGACAACCCACAGACGCCTCCGGGACCCCCCACCGGCCCCGGAACCGCTACCCGCGGCGGCGTCACGCCGCACAGCCGCAGAGGAGAACAGCTGATGCCCACAGGAGCCGCAGACCCGTCCAGCAACGGCCGGGCGCCCTACGAGGGCGAGCGTTCGGTGGGGCAGCTGTTCGCGGCGGCCACCGCCGACCTGTCCGCGCTGGTCCACGACGAGATCGCGCTCGCCAAGGCCGAGATCCGGGCGGACGTCAAGCGCGGCGTCTCCGGCGGCGTCTCGCTGATCGTCGCCGGCGTGGTGGCACTGTTCTCCATCCCGATGCTGAGCGCCGCGGCGGCCTTCGGCATCCACGCGCTGGGCCTGTCGCTGGGCTGGTCGTTCCTGGTCGTGGCGGGCGCCTACCTGCTGCTCGCGGTGCTGCTCGGGATGCTGGCCTGGCGCTCGTTCAAGAAGATCGAGAAGCCGGTCCGCACCATCGAGGGCGCCCAGAAGACCGCCGACGTGCTGAAGAACGCCCGGCCGCGCCCGGCCACCCAGGAGGAGATCGACCGGGCCTTCGGCCGCATCCCGTAACCGGCCCGGCCTACCGACACACCAGGCCCACCGACGCACCGGTACAGCGCGCACCGGCACACCGGACGCCCCGGACGCCCCGGGCCCGCCGAGGCGGCCGGGGGCCCCGGCGGCCCCGACGGCCCCAGTGGCCCCAGCGGCCCCGCATCAACAAGCACCGAAGGCGCCGAACCCGCCGACAGCGAGTGCCGGGCACGTGTCGGGCCCGCGGATGTGACACGCTCTCGGTATGCCGCTTGACCAGAAGCCCGTGCCCGCGCAGCCGTCCGCCGACTCCGGCCCCGACTCCGGCGCCGGACTCACCCCCGGGGGCTCCGTCGGCCCCGACGAGCCCGGCGCCGCCCCCGAGGGCACCGGCCCCGAGGGCACCGGCCTGGCACCCGCGCGGGAGCCCGACCGGGAGCCCCGCGCGGCGGCATCCGCCGGGTCCCCGGCGAACGACGCCGAGGCCTGGAGCATCCGGCAGCCCGGCCCGTGGACGCACCGCGACCTCGCGGCCAACGGCGCCCGCTTCCACATCGCCGAGCTGGGCTCCGGCCCGCTGGTGCTGCTGGTGCACGGCTGGCCCGAGTACTGGTGGGCCTGGCGGCACCAGCTGACCGCGCTCGCCGAGGCCGGCTACCGCGCGGTGGCGCTCGACCTGCGCGGCATCGGCGGCAGCGACCGCACCCCGCGCGGGTACGACCCGGGCAACCTCGCCCTGGACATCACCGGGGTGATCCGCTCGCTCGGCGAGCGCCGGGCCCACCTGGTCGGGCACGCGGCCGGCGGCACCCTGGCCTGGGTGGCGGCGGTGATGCGACCGTCCGTCATCCAGAGCCTCACCGTGGTCTCCGCCGCGCACCCGAGGGACCTGCGCCGGGCACTGCTGACCGACCGCCGACAGTTCGCCGCCTTCGAGCACGTGCTGGGCTTCCAGCGGCCGTGGATACCCGAACGCCGTCTGGTGGCCGACGACGCCGAGCTGGTCGGCCGCTACCTGACGTCCTGGACCGGCCCGAACGGCCTGGACGAGGCCGCGGTGCACGCGTACCGGCAGGCGATCCAGATTCCCAGCACCGCGCACTGCTCGATCGAGCCGTACCGCTGGCTGCTGCGCTCGATGGCCCGGCCGGACGGCATCCAGTTCGCCCGGCGGATGAAGAAGCCGATCACCGCGCCGACCCTGCACGTCCAGGGCGCGGCGGACCCGGTGCTGCTGTCGCACACCGCGCTCGGCGGCGGCGAGTACGTCGCGGCGCCGTACCGCTGGCGGCTGCTGCCGGGGGTCGGGCACTTCCCGCACGAGGAGGCGCCGGAGGAGTTCACCGCCGAGCTGCTGGACTGGGTCGGCCGCCACAAGGAGTGACCCGCGCGGGCCCGGCACGGGGCCCGGCGCAACGCCCGGCACGGGGACCGACACGTACGTACGGTCGGGCGGAAGGGCCATTGGCCCCAACTCCCTTATCTTGTCGCTCATATGACAACCGCATAGGCCAATTTCGGCGAAGCCCGGGCGGTTACCTCCACCGACCCAGGGGCATCCATTCCGGTATGAGTTGGATGCCCGAAAGCGGCGGCGCCCCGCGCGGCCGACGTCACAACAGCCCCCAGCGCTCCGCCCACCGCCCCGATCGGGCGGACGACCTCGGCTTCGACGGCCCCGACGGCCGTCAGCGCTCGGAGCGGCGGCAGCTCGGCATCCCCCGCATCCTCGGCCGGCGCGCCCGCTGGGTGGGCGCACGACTGCGGCGCGAGACCTGAGGCCTCGCGCCGCATCCGTCCACCGGCCGAACGCACCGGCCACCTGCACCGGCCGAACGCACCGGCCACAAACGCCGGGCCGCCCACACCGGGCCACACACCGGCCGCCCACAGGCCGAGCGCCCCGCCCGGCACCCCGTTCAGTTGACGATCGTCGGCGACAGCGCGGTGAACCAGAGCAGGACGAAGGTCGCCACCGACATGATCGGCACCAGCACCTTGGTCTCGACGCTGTTGCCGCTGCGCTTGATCAGCACGACCTCGTAGCGCTCCTTGTGCGGCCAGAGCAGCGGCGCGCCCTTCTTGGTCAGGCAGTCGCCGAGCAGGTGCGCCAGCGTGCCCAGTGCCACCGCGTACGGCAGCCAGCCGGGCGAGTTGGGCATCCAGGTGTTCATCCCGAAGGTGCCGAGCGCGGCCAGACCGATGACGGTGATCCACGCCTCCGGGCCGTCGCCCGGCGGGCAGAGCCGCAGGGCCCGGATCGCGAGCGCCAGCAGGAAGAAGGTCATCCCGAGGGTGAAGTTGCGGCCCAGGTAGGTGACCCCGGCCCAGGTGCCGCCGCCCATCAGCCCGACGAACAGCAGCGAGTGGGTGGCGTGCCGGTGGCCGCCGGAGATCCAGGCCACGAAGCGGCAGAGCACCTTGGAGACCGGCCCGAGGAAGTTGGCGATCGAGCCGTCGTGGTGGTCGAGGTCGGGCAGCAGGGCCGCGCCCGCGCACAGCACCGTACCCATCAGTATGTCCGCCGGCTGCAGCGTGGTGTGCAGCAGCAGCGGGGGCAGGAAAGGGGCCGAGGCGGCGTACAGCATCGCCCCGCTCACCGCGTGCGAATGACCCATCATCGGACTGCCGGTCCCTCCCGTCGGCCCACACCGGGACGGCGCCCGGTTGAGCCGAACGGGTGAGCGCGGCCGACGCTACCAGGGCCACCTGACGGAGCGACGGATATCGGACGGTCCGGCCCGGCGCGCCCGCCGGCTGCTCCCGCACCCTCCCCGACCGCTCCCGGAGCCGGGCCCGCACCTTCCCCGACCGCTCCCGGAGCCGCTCCCGCGCCCTCCCGGCCCCCGCCCGGTCAGAGCGCGCAGCCCTGGGTGTCCACCCGGGCGGTCGCGGCGCCGCCCTGCTCGACGTCCTCGCGCACCTCGGACGCGGTCAGCACGTAGCCGGTGTCCGCGCTGTCCAGGGACTTGGCGAAGACCACGCCGTACACCTCGCCGTCCGGGGTGAGCAGCGGGCCGCCGCTGTTGCCCTGCCGGACCACCGAGCGCACCGAGTAGACGTCGCGGACCACCTGCCCGCGGTGGTAGATGTCCGGGCCGTTGGCCTGGATCCGGCCGCGGATGCGGGCCGGCTGGACGTTGAAGGCGCCGTTCTCCGGGAAGCCCGCCACGATCGCGCTGTCGTTGGTCTTCGCCTCGCCCGCGAAGGCCAGCGCGGGCGCGTTCAGCTTGGGCACGTCCAGGACGGCGATGTCGCGCTGCCAGTCGTAGCGGACCACCGTCGCGTCGTACAGCTGCCCGACGCCGCCGATCTGCACGGTCGGCTCGTTGACCCCGCCGACCACGTGGGCGTTGGTCATCACCCGGTGCGGGGCGAAGACGAAGCCGCTGCCCTCGAGGGTCTTGCCGCAGGAGGTCGCGGTGCCGACCACCTTGACCAGGCTCTGCCGGGCCCGCGCCACCGCCGGGCTGGCGGCCAGCGCGGGGTCGGGGCTGTCGACCTGGGTGATCGGCTCGTGCTCGAAGGGGTTGAAGACCTGCGGGAAGCCGTTGCGGGCGAGCACCTTGGAGAAGTCCGAGAACCAGTTCGGCGCGTCGTCGGGCAGCGCGTTCTGCACCCCGCCGAGGACCGCCGAGGAGCGGACCTGCCGGGAGACCGTCGGGAGGGACGCCCCGGCCAGCGCCGAGCCGATCAGCCAGGCCACCAGCAGCATCGAGACGACGTTCACGACCGCGCCGCCGCTCGCGTCCAGCACCCTGGCCGGGCGCCGCCCGATGTGCCCGCGCAGCTTCCAGCCGTAGTGCGCGGTGATCGCCTGGCCGATCGCGGCGAGGACGATCACCACCACGACCGCCACCACCGAGGCCGTCGTGCCGGGGCCGATGTGGTCGAGCACCAGCAGCGGCAGCAGCTCGACGGCGAGCAGGCCGCCGCCGAGGAAGCCGACCAGCGAGAGCACGCCGACCACGAAGCCCTGCCGGTAGCCCGACACGGCGAATGCCACGGCCGCGGCGATCAGCAGCACATCCAGGACGTTCACTCGGACACCCTCCCACGGTCCGCGCGCCGGACGCGCCGACGGCCGGTCACGAAGCGTCGGCGTCGCCGCCCGGCAGCACCCGGGAGTGTTCGAGGTCGCCCCGGACCAGCGCCAGCGCGTCGTCCGGGAGGTCGACGATCCGGGACGGGTCCCAGGGCAGCTCCAGGCCGCTGTGGTGCAGCACCCGGTCGATCACCCCGGCGGTGAAGCCCCAGACCAGCCGCCCGGCGACCGAGAAGGCCGGGCCGAGGTGCCCGGACGGCTGGCGCAGCCGCACCCGGTTCGCCGGGTCGGCCAGCTCCGTGATGGGGACCCGGAACACCGCGCCGGTCTCGGCCGTGTCCACCGGGCGCACCGGCGTCTCCTCGCGCCACCAGCCGAGCACCGGGGTCACCACGAAGCTGCTCACCGGGATGTACAGCCGGGGCAGCTCCGCGAACACCTGCACCCCGGCCGGGTCCAGGCCGGTCTCCTCCCAGGCCTCGCGCAGCGCCGCCGCGATCGGGCCCGGGCCGTTCGGATCGCCGTCCTCCGGGTCCAGCACACCGCCCGGGAAGGACGGCTGCCCGGCGTGCGAGCGCAGCGAACGGGCCCGCTCGATCAACAGCAGGTCCGGCCCCTGGGGCCCCTCGCCGAACAGCATCAGCACGGCCGCCGGACGGCCGCCCTCGGCCGGCGGCAGGAAGCGGCTCAGCTGCTCCGGCAGCACCCGCTCGGCCGCCACCCGGACCGGCTCCAGCCAGGCCGGCAGCCCGTCCGGCTCGATGCCCCGCGCGACTCCCCCGGCTTCCGGCCCGGGGTGCCCGCACCGCCCGCTCACGCGTCCACCGCCAGGTCCGCGACCCGTCCCTGGTGGACGGCGGCGTCCGCGCGGGCGGCCGCCTCACCGGGGAAGTCGGCCGGCGGCCGCAGCCGCTGCCCGGGCTGGCCGCCCATCTCGTACTTCAACAGTTTGCGTGCCTTCTCCGGGTCGGTCTCCCCCTCGCCGTACGAGGGGCAGAGCGGCGCGATCGGGCACGCGCCGCAGGCGGGCTTCTGGGAGTGGCAGATCCGGCGGCCGTGGAAGACCACCCGGTGCGAGAGCATCGTCCACTCCGACTTCGGGAAGATCTCGGCGACGGCCGCCTCGACCTTCACCGGGTCCTCCTCGGTGGTCCAGCCGAACCGTCGGGCCAGCCGCCCGAAGTGGGTGTCCACGGTGATGCCGGGAACACCGAAGGCGTTGCCGAGGACGACGTTGGCGGTCTTGCGGCCGACGCCCGGCAGGGTCACCAGGTCGGCCAGGCGGCCCGGGACCTCGCCGCCGAACTCGTCGCGCAGCGCTATCGAGAGGCCCAGCAGCGACTTCGCCTTGTTCCTGAAGAAGCCGGTCGGGCGGATGATCTCCTCCAGCTCCTCCGGGTTCGCCGCCGCCATGTCCTCCGGCGTCGGGTACTTCGCGAACAGCGCCGGGGTGGTCTGGTTCACCCGCAGGTCGGTGGTCTGCGCCGACAGCACGGTGGCCACCAGCAGCTGGAAGGGGTTCTCGAAGTCCAGCTCCGGATGCGCGTACGGGTACAGCTCCGCCAGTTCGCGGTTGATCCTCCGGGCCCGACGCACCATCGCCAGGTGCGATTCCGGCTTCCTCGGCTTCACCGCCGCCTTCTTCGCCACCGGCTTCTTCGCCGCGGCCTTCCGGACCTTGCTCTCTGCCATGCACGAAGGCTACGCCGACCGGCGGACCGCTCGTGGCCGATCAAGCACGGAAACCGGCCCTGGCAAGGCCTGTTGTCCGATGAACTCCGCCCGCGGCCGTCACCTGTGAGGGGGAGGGCGCGGAGGATCAGGGCCCTGCCGCCGGAGGGCCCGGGCACGGTGCGCGGCGCGTTGACGGCCCTCCTACGGCCCTCCTCGCGTACGAGGAGGACGTGGAGCTCGTCGCCGTCCCGGAGGCCGGTCACACCGGACTGGTGCGCCGCGCCCGCCTGCGCGCCGCGTTCGCCGCCCGCGCGCTCGGTCTCCCCGGCAAGGACGCCCGGGCACCGCCGGCGCCGGGGCAGCGGCGCTGACGCCTCGTCACCCCCCGGCGGCTCAGCCCAGGGTGCGGCCGATCGTCCCCTCGAGGCTGTTCAGCAGCCCGCTGAGGGCCTCGGCGAGCCGGTCCTGCTCGGCAGGGGTGAGGCCGGCCAGCAGGGCGCGGTCGTAGGCGACGAGTTCCTGGATCAGTCCGTCCACCAGCGTCCGGCCCTGCTCGGTGAGCGCGAGGTGGGCGACCCTGCGGTCCCGGTCGTCGGTGCGGCGGCTGACCAGGCCACGCTCCTCCAGCAGCCGCAGCCGCTTGGTGACGGCGGCGCCGGAGGCGAAGCTCTCCCGGGCCAGCTGGGTGGGGGTCAGCTCGCGGTCGAGGCGGAGCAGGGCGCCGAGGATGTCGAACTCGGCGCGGGTGAGGCCGGCCCGGGTGAGCGGGTCGGGGGTCTGCTGGAGCAGCGCGGCGCAGCGGTTGATCCGGCCGAGGACGGCGATCGGGCCGGTGTCCAGCCCCGGGTAGGCCCGTTCCCACTGGCGCAGCACACCTGCGACGACGTCCTCCACGCGTGCTGCTCCCGTTCTGCGGCCTGCCGATCGGCTTCGATCCTAGGCCGTGTCCGGCAGGGGCCCGGCCGGGTCCGGAAGGCGGCCGCGGCCGCGGCGTTCCAGCAGGGCGGCCAGCAGGTGGTGGGCCCGCTGCTCGGTGGCGGTGGCGCGCTGGTGCGGGAGGTCGGGGCGGCGCCACTCACCGGCGGCGGTGTCGGTGGCCTCGCGCAGTTCCAGCAGGGCGGTGGCGAGGCCGGTACGGGCGACGCGCTCCTCCGGGGCGCTCGCGGCCTGGTCGGCTCGGACGGCGGCCAGCGCCCGCTGTCCGGCGGCCTCGGCTCCGGCCAGGGCGCGGGCCAGTCGGGCGGCGGTGCGGCGGTTGGTGACCAGCAGGCAGGCCGCGAGGCCGGTGAGCGCGCCGACGCAGGTGTCCAGCCAGCGGTCGGCGACCAGCGCCCCGGCCGGCTGCGGGCCCGCGAACTCCGTCATCAGCAGCGCCAGCGGGGTCACGAAGACCGTCGCCAGCCAGTAGCTGCGGGCGATCGTCGCCTCCGCGCCGAACTGGCAGACCAGCCCGAGCCCGATCAGCGCCGCCGGGCCCGAGTGCGCGAGGGGCAGCGCGGCGGTGAACAGCAGCAGGCCGAGCAGGTTGCCCAGCACCCGCTGCAGGGCGCGCTGCCAGGACAGCGTGCTGTTGGCCTGGAACACCGAGGCCGCGGTGACCACCGCCCAGTACGGCCGGCCGACGCCGAGCGCCAGCGAGAGCCACCCGGCGGCGGCGCAGCCGACCGCGACGCGCAGCGCGATCGGCAGCAGCGCCGACCCGGGCCGCAGCGCCCGCCGGAGCGGTGGCCGGGGGCCGGGGCGGCGGGCGGCCGGCTCGGCGGCCTCCGCCTCGGTGAGGTCCGGCGAGGGCAGCGGGCGGCCGCGCCGCAGGTCGCGGGCCCAGCCGAGGTACCGCGCGGCGTCCTCGGGCCGGGCCGGTCCGGCCAGTGCGGCCTCCGCGCGCACCAGCAGCCGCTCGGGCGCGTCGCCGAGGGCGCGCCGCCGGGCCGGGGCGGAGAGCGCGAGGCTCCGCCAGGCCGCCTCGACCGCGCCGACCAGGGCGGTACGGGCGGCGGCGTCCGGCGCGCCGGGCCCGGTCCGCAGCAGCCGGGCGGCGGCCTCCAGCGCGCGGGCGGTGGTGATCCGCTCCGGCCCGTACGGGCGCACCAGGGCCAGGGCCATGCAGACCAGCCAGGCCAGGGCGGCGCCGAGCACGGTGAGTGCCAGGTGCGGCGGGACTTCGGCGAGCCGCTGCGGGACGAAGGCGCAGCTGGCGGAGGTGAAGGTGATGATCAGGCTGCCGGGCGGGCCGACCCTGGCGGCGTCGCAGAGCAGCTTGTGCAGGGCGGCGAGCGCCGCCGCCACCGCGACCAGGACGGCGGCGTCCCGGGTCAGCGCGGCGGCGGTGAGGGCGGCGGCGGTGCTGAGCACGGTGCCGAGCAGCACGCCGGCCAGCGTCCGGGCCCGGGCCCGGTAGGGCAGGCCATGCCCGTAGAGCGCGCCCAGGCCGCCGGCCGAGGTGTAGAGGGCGAGGTCGAGCCGGCCGAGGCCGAACAGGGTGAGGTTGAGCGCGCCCAGGGTGACCACGGCGCTGAGCGCGGGCTTGTGCCAGCCGTCTCCGGCCGGACCGACCCGAACTGCCTGACGAAACTGGGCGGTTGTGACCATACAAAAAGATTAGCAGGTAATTTACCTGTAAAACATATCCTCTCGGACTCCCCGCGCGCACCCGGCCCCGGACAGTAGATTGCCGCCGGACCGATGAGTCGCGCGGCGAACCCCGGTCCGTCCCCATGACCGACTCGCACGACCGAAGGAACACCCGATGAGCACCGTGGTCTCCACCGACGGCACCGTCCTCGCCTGCTCCGTGACCGGCTCCGGCCCGGCCGTCGTCCTGGTCGACGGCGCGCTGTGCCACCGCGGCGTGGGGCCGAGCGCCGCGATCGCCGAGCAGCTGGCGGCGCACCACACCGTGTGGACCTACGACCGGCGCGGGCGCGGCGACAGCGGGGACAACGGGTCCTTCGCGGTGGAGCGCGAGATCGAGGACCTGGCCGCCGTCATCACGGCGGCGGGCGGCTCGGCCCGCGTCTTCGCCCACTCCGCCGGCGCCGCGCTCGCCCTGCGGGCCGCCGCCACGGACATCGGCATCGCCCGGCTCGCCGTCTACGAGCCGCCGTTCAGTACCGAGGAGGCACAGAGCGAGCGCTTCCGCGAGTACGTCGCCGAGCTGACGGCGGCGCTCGCCGAGGGGCGCCGCGGGGACGCCGTCGCGGCCCTCATGGTCTACGCCGGGGCGCCGGCGGAGGCGGTGGAGGGGATGCGCGGCGCGCCCGGGTGGTCGCTGTTCGAGGCGGTCGCACCGACCCTGGCCTACGACGCGGCGGCACTCGGCGACCGGACCGACTCGGCCGTCCCGGTCGACCTGCTGGCCACCGTCGCCGTACCGACCCTGTCCCTGGACGGCGGCGACAGCCCGGAGATGCTGCGGGCCCCGGCCCGCGCGGTGGCGGCGGCCGTGCCCGGCGCCGAGCACCGGACGCTGGACGGCCAGACCCACGAGGTGGTGGCCGAGGTGCTGGCGCCGGAACTGGTGGCGTTCTACGCCTGACGCACGGCCGGTGCCGCGGGGCGACCGCCCGTTCGGTCAAATCGCACAGGGATTCGAACACAGGCTCCCGGCACCGGCTCCGCCCGGTAACCGGCCGGTACGAATGGCCCCGCACCGCACACCTCGGCACACCCCCTCCTCATATGATCGGAGCGACATGCGCCATGCTTGGTGACGCAGAACACTGAACGGAACTTGCGCCGGACGGCCCACCCGCCGTACGGCCGAGAAGGAGGAAGCACGTGGACGACGTTCTGCGGCGCGCCGCACTCTTCGCGGCACTCGACGACGAACAGGCCGGCGAGCTGCGCGCTTCCATGACCGAGGTCACCCTCGCCCGTGGGGAATCGCTGTTCCACGAGGGCGACCCGGGCGACCGGCTGTACGTCGTGGCGGAGGGCAAGGTCAAGCTGCACCGCGCCTCGCCGGACGGCCGCGAGAACATGCTGGCCGTGCTCGGCCCCAGCGAGATGATCGGCGAACTGTCGCTGTTCGACCCGGGCCCGCGCACCGCGACGGCCAGCGCGCTGACCGAGGTCAAGCTGCTGGGCCTCGGCCACGGCGACCTCCAGCCCTGGCTGCACGCCCGCCCCGAGGTCTCCATCGCGCTGCTGCGGGCCATCGCCCGCCGACTGCGCCGCACCAACGACGTGATGTCCGACCTGGTCTTCTCCGACGTGCCCGGCCGCGTCGCCAAGGCCCTGCTGGACCTCTCCCGCCGGTTCGGCGTGCAGTCCGAGGAGGGCATCCACGTCGCCCACGACCTCACCCAGGAGGAGCTGGCCCAGCTGGTCGGCGCCTCCCGCGAGACGGTCAACAAGGCGCTCGCCGACTTCGCCGGCCGCGGCTGGCTGAAGCTGGAGGCCCGCGCGGTGGTCCTGCTGGACGTCGAGCGGCTGTCGCGCCGCTCGCGCTGACGCCCGCGAACGCGGAAGGGCCCGTCCGATCCGGACGGGCCCTTCCGCGTTCGCGGTCAGTCGAGCTCGGGGATCAGCCCGTGCTCCTCCAGGTATTCCAGCTGGGCCCGCACCGACAGCTCGGCGGCCGGCCAGAGCGCCCGGTCCACGTCGGCGTAGACCCTGGCCACCACCTCGGGCGCGGTCCGGCAGCCCGTCTCGACCGCCGTCTCCACCTGAGCGAGCCGGGCCGCCCGGTGGGCCAGGTAGTAGTCGACGGCGCCGAGCGCGTCCGCGAGCACCGGGCCGTGGCCCGGCAGCACGGTCCGCACGCCGTGGTGCGAGGCCATGGTGTGCAGCCGGCGCAGCGAGTCCAGGTAGTCGCCGAGCCGGCCGTCGGGGTGCGCGACCATCGTGGTGCCGCGGCCGAGCACGGTGTCACCGGTGAGCACCGCGCCGTCGTCCGGCAGGTGGAAGGTCAGCGAGTCCGAGGTGTGCCCCGGGGTGCCCACCACCCGCAGGTCCAGGCCGCCGACGTCCAGGCGCTGGCCGCCCACCAGGCCCTCCGAGCCCAGCCGGTGCGCCGGGTCCAGGGCCCGCACCTCGGTGCCGGTCAGCTCGGCGAAGCGGGCCGCGCCCTCGGAGTGGTCGGGGTGGCCGTGGGTGAGCAGGGTCAGCACGACCCGCTTGCCCCGCTCCTCCGCGAGGTCGATCACCCGGCGCAGGTGGCCCTCGTGCAACGGGCCCGGGTCGATCACCACCGCGAGGTCCGAGCCGGGCTCGGAGAGCAGCCAGGTGTTGGTGCCGTCCAGCGTCATCGGCGACGGGTTCGGTGCCAGCACGCACAGCGCCCGGGGGGTGGCCTCGCCGCCGACGACGGCGGCGGGGTCGCCCGGCAGGAGTCCGCTCACCGGCCGCCTCCGCCGTCTCGCTGCAGGGCCCGCAGCGGCAGCGCCCGGGCGAGGGCGCGCTGCGCCACCTCGACGAACGGGACCTGGCTGTCACAGGCGGGGGTACGGGGAGTCAGGCGGCGGGCGGGCATCTCTGGCGCCGTCCGGCGAGCCACGTCGTTGTGGGTCATCGGGCGTCGGTCCTTTCTCTGCGTCGGTACGGGTCGGTCACGTCGTGCGGGAACACGGGCTCGCGCGGTCGTACGGGCCTCGCGGCCCCCACGGGTCCTGCGGGTCGTACGGATGGTCCCGGTGGGTGGAACGGTCAGGAGCCCTCCGGGAACTCCCCGTCGATGGTCAACTCCTCGTGACCGGGCCAGCGGACCGTCAGCCGGTCGCCGCGGACCTCGGCCCGGCCCAGGACCGGCGCCAGCGGACGGTCGGCCGACGCGGCCAGCGCCTCGGCCGCGGTCCGCGCCGAGGACAGCTCGCGCAGCACCGTCACGGTCGGCGGCAGCATGCCGAACCGGCCCTCCCGGTAGCCCCGCACCGCTTCGGCCGGGGTCAGCCAGGCGACCCGGTCGGCCTCGCCGACCTCCAGGGCCGCGCGCTGGCCGGCCGGCAGCGCGGCGACGAAGAACCAGGTGTCGTAACGCCGTTCCTCGAACTCCGGGGTGATCCAGCGGGCCCAGCCGCCCAGCAGGTCGCTGCGCAGCACCAGGCCGTGGTCACGGAGGAACTCGGCGAAGGACAGCTCGTGCGCTTCCAGCGCGGCCCGCTCGGCGGACCAGTCGCGCGGTGCGGCGATGCTGTCGGAGTCGGGGCCGGCCAGCAGCACGCCGGCTTCCTCGAAGGTCTCGCGGACCGCCGCGCAGACCACCGCCCGCGCCGTCCGGGCGTCCAGCCCGAGCCGCCGGGCCCACTCCTCGGGAGCCGGTCCGGCCCAGCCCGGCTCGACCTCGGCGTCCCGCGGGTCCACCCCGCCGCCCGGGTAGGCGTACATCCCGGCCGCGAAGGCCATCGAGGTGCGCCTGCGCAGCAGGTAGGCCTCGGGCCCGTCGGCGGCGTCGCGCAGCAGCACGACCGTCGCGGCGGCCTTGGGCACCGGCGGGGTCACCGCGCCGGATTCGACCGCCCGGATCCGGGCGGGCCAGCCGGGCGGCATCGGGAGCGTCGTCGCTCGATGGTCCATGCCCGGATGCTAGGGCGTGTCCGACGATTCCCGCCAGGCTCACCGATCGATCGGACACCCTCCGGTCACACGGAGGCGGGGCCGGAAGGTGTCCGGCCCCGCCTCCGCGATCAGGCTCAGGCGGCCTTGACGCGCACCACGAGTTCGACCTCGACCGGGGCGTCCAGCGGCAGCACCGCGACGCCGACGGCGCTGCGGGCGTGCACGCCGGCGTCGCCCAGCACCTGGCCGAGCAGCTCGCTGGCACCGTTGACGACGGCCGGGACGGCGATGAAGTCGGGGGCGGCGGCGACGAAGCCGACGACCTTGACGACCCGCTCGATCCGGTCGAGGTCGCCGATCACCGACTTCACGGCGGCCAGGGCGTTCAGCGCGCAGATCTGCGCGAGCTCCTTGGCCTCCTCCGGGGAGACCTCGGCGCCGACCTTGCCCGTGGTCGGCAGCTTGCCGCCGACGACCGGGAGCTGGCCGGAGGTGAACACGAGCTCGCCGGACTCCACGGCCGGCACGTAGGCGGCGACCGGGGCGGCCACCGGAGGCAGGGTCAGGCCCAGCCCGGCGAGCTTCTCCTCGACCTTGCTCATGCGTTCTTCTCCCGCTTGAAGTAGGCCACCAGCTGCTCCGGGTTCGGGCCGGGCACGACCTGGACGAGCTCCCAGCCGTCCTCGCCGAAGTTGTCCAGGATCTGCTTGGTGGCGTGCACCAGCAGGGGCGCCGTCATGTATTCCCACTTGGTCATGGCCAGACTCTAGACGAGCCGTCGCGGCGAACCGCGCCGCCCGCCCCCGGGCGTGTGAGGTGGGGCACAAAGAGGGCATGATCGGGCCTGACGGCCCAGGTGCTCCGGGCATCCGGTGCGCTCCCTGGTTACCCTCGCGGGAGGGCACCCTGGTGAGGGGCACCCTCGTCAGGAGGGGACGCCCGTAGGACGGAGACGGACGGAGACGGAGCGTGGCACGCACCCCCGACCAGGAGGCCCGGCGCGACCCCGACTGGGAGGGCGTCCGGCTGCACGTGGTCAGCGGCAAGGGCGGCACCGGGAAGACCACGCTGGCCGCGGCGCTGGCCCTGGCGCTCGCCGCGGACGGCGGACGGGTGCTGCTGATCGAGGTCGAGGGCCGGCAGGGCGTCGCCGAGCTGTTCGGGATCGCCGCACTCCCGTACGAGGAGCGCCGGATCGCCTCGGTCTCCCGCCCCCAACTGGGGCTCCCGGCCGGGGAGGGCGGGCCCGGCGAGGTCTTCGCGCTGGCGATCGACACCGAGCTGGCGCTGCTGGAGTACCTGGAGATGTTCTACAAGCTCGGCCGGGCCGGGAAGGCGCTCCAGAAGGTCGGCTTCGTCGACTTCGCCACCACCATCGCGCCCGGCGTGCGGGACGTCCTGCTCACCGGCAAGGCCTGCGAGGCGACCAGGCGCAAGGACCAGGACGGCCGGCGGCGCTACGACGCGGTGGTGATGGACGCCCCGCCGACCGGGCGGCTGACCCGGTTCCTGAACGTCAACTCCGAGGTCGCCGGGCTGGCCAGGATCGGCCCGATACACACCCAGGCGCAGGCCGTGATGCGGGTGCTGAAGTCGCCGGAGACCGCGGTGCACCTGGTCACCCTGCTGGAGGAGATGCCGGTGCAGGAGACGGTCGACGGCATCGCGGAGCTGCGCGAGGCGAAGCTCCCGGTGGGCGGGGTGATGGTCAACATGGTCCGGCCCCCGGTGCTGGACGCGGCGGCGGTGGCCGCGGTGGACGGGGACCACCGCGAGGAGGTCGCCCTGGCGCTCGGGGAGGCCGGGCTCGGCGGCCGTACGCGCACCGCGGAGAAGGTCAGGGCGGCGGTGGAGCCGCTGCTCGACCCGCTGCTGGACCAGGCCAGGGAGCACGCCGAGCGGGTCGAGCTGGAACGCGCGCAGCGCGCCGACATCCAGCAGCTGCGGCTCCCCACGTACGAACTTCCGCTGCTGGGCGAGGGCGTGGACCTCGGCGGGCTGTACCGGCTGGCGGGCGAACTGAAGCGACAGGGGGCGGCATGACCTCGAACAGCGGGGTGCGGAGCACCGGTCGGCGGCTCGCGGTGGACGAGCTGATCGACAACCCGAAGACCAGGATCATCGTCTGCTGCGGCTCCGGCGGCGTCGGCAAGACCACCACCGCCGCGGCGCTCGGCCTGCGGGCCGCCGAACGCGGCCGCAAGGTCGTGGTGCTGACCATCGACCCGGCCCGCCGGCTCGCCCAGTCGATGGGCCTCACCGAGCTCGACAACACCCCCAGGGTGGTCAAGGGCGTCAGCGGTGAGGGCGAACTCCAGGCCATGATGCTGGACATGAAGCGGACCTTCGACGAGGTCGTGCTGGCCCACGCCGAGCCCGAACGGGCCCGGGCGATCATGGAGAACCCCTTCTACCAGTCCCTGTCGGCCGGCTTCGCGGGCACGCAGGAGTACATGGCGATGGAGAAGCTCGGGCAGCTGCGCGCCGCCGAGGAGTGGGACCTGATCGTCGTGGACACCCCGCCGTCCCGCTCGGCGCTGGACTTCCTGGACGCGCCCAACCGGCTCGGGTCCTTCCTGGACGGCCGGGTGATCCGGATCCTGACCGCCCCGGCCAAGGTCGGCGGGCGCAGCGCGATGCGCTTCCTGAACGCCGGGATGGGCCTGCTCACCGGCGCCCTCGGCAAGATCTTCGGCGCCCAACTGCTCACCGACGTGCAGACCTTCGTCAGCGCGATGGACTCGATGTTCGGCGGCTTCCGGGAGCGCGCGGACCGCACGTACCAGCTGCTCAAGGCGCCGGGCACGGCGTTCCTGGTGGTGGCCGCGCCGGAGCGGGACGCGCTGCGCGAGGCCGCGTACTTCGTGGACCGGCTGGCCGCGGACCGGATGCCGCTGGCCGGGCTGGTGCTCAACCGGGTGCACGACACCGGGGCACCGCAGCTCACCGCGGAACGGGCGCTGGCGGCCGCCGAGACACTGGAGGAGAACGGCTCGGAGCACGCCTCGCCGGAGGCCGAGCTGCTCGCGGCCGGGCTGCTGCGGCTGCACGCCGAGCGGATGCAGATCATGGGGCGCGAACGCCGCACCCGCGACCGCTTCGTCTCGGTGTACCCGGACGTGCCGATCGTGGAGGTGCCGGCGCTGCCGGGGGACGTGCACGACCTGGACGGCCTGCGGGCCATCGGGGAGCGGCTCAACGGCGCCGAGTAGCCGACGGTGTGGCGTGACCTCTCGCCGGAGGCGCGATCTCGCCGGAGCCACGGCCCGGCTGACGGCGCGGGGGTGACCACCGGCGTGCGGTGGCCCGCGCCCGAGGGCCGACCGGCCCGGACCGCGCGGTGCGGCCGGGCTCAGCCCGCCTGGGCGTAGTCCGTCAGTATCACCCCGGTCGCGAGGGACTCCTCGTACTCGGTGCGCGCCGTCTCCAGCAGCTTCCGCCATGAGATGACGGTCGGGCGGCGGCGCAGCAGCGCCCGGCGCTCCCGCTCCGTCATCCCGCCCCACACCCCGAACTCCACCCGGTTGTCCAGGGCGTCCGCGAGGCACTCCGTCCGGACGGGGCAGCCACTGCACACCGCCTTCGCGCGGTTCTGTGCCGCCCCCTGGACGAACAGTTCGTCCGGATCACTCGTGCGACAGGCGGCCTGCGCACTCCAGTCGTCAACCCAGCCCATGCCGGCGCCGTCCTCTCCCGTATTCGAGGCTCCCCCACGGCGGCAACGGCATATTCACCGTTGCCAGTTGAGGACGTTACGGAAGAACGACAGCTTGCAACAGCCCCTTCGGGCTCAATCTCGAATGACCCAATCGGACTATGGGTGGCGATCAGCTCACTCGTTGGAGTGATCGCAGGTCGCACACCTTGCCAAGAGCGGCGTCCCCACGCTCGCCACAGGAGTCGTCACGGAGCGCAACCGGCCACACGGGCACAACAGGCCACAGTCGCCTCAGAACCCGGTCATCATCGGGCAATCCGGGCAACTCTCCTCGCCCACAAGAGTGAATGATGTTGACGCACCGAAGCTGTCGCAAGCTTGTGACAAGCCTAGGCGAACACCTGCCCCGGTGTGCGGGAATCCGCAACGTAGGGTTCTCCCCATGGCACCGAAGCGCCCTCAGGCATCCCAGCCCCCAGGCAACACCGGAGCTCCGCGCGGCAAGGCCGACGGATCCCCGATGGAGCACGTCGGCAACGGCGTGAAGTTCCTGGGCGTCAGCGTGCTCTCCGGAGTCCTGCTGGCAGGCCTCGCCCTGCCCGCCGTCGGCGCCATCGGGCTGACCGCCAAGGACACGGCGGAGAGCTTCTCCAACATCTCCGACGACTTCAAGACGCCGCCGCTGACCCAGGCGACCCAGGTCTTCGACGCCAAGGGCGGCCTGATCGCCAAGGTCTACGAGCGCGACCGCACCGTCATCACCGCCGACCAGATGTCACCGTTCATGCGGCACGCCCAGGTGGACATCGAGGACGCCCGCTTCTACGAGCACGGCGCCGTCGACCTCAAGGGCGTGCTCCGCGCGATCAGCAAGAACGCGGAGAGCGGCACCACCGCGCAGGGCGCTTCGACGCTGACCCAGCAGTACGTGAAGAACGTCAACGTGGAGAAGGCCGGCGACGACCAGGCGGCCGTCCTGGAGGCCCAGCGCAAGACCCTGGGCCGCAAGATCCAGGAGCTCAAGGTCGCCATCAAGCTGGAGGAGGACCTGTCCAAGGACCAGATCCTCACCAACTACCTCAACATCACCTTCTACGGCCACCAGGCCTACGGGGTCGAGGCCGCCTCCCAGCGCTACTTCAGCAAGAGCAACAAGGACCTGACCATCGCCGAGGCCGCCACCCTGGCCGGCATGGTGCAGAACCCGTCGTCCTACGACCCGGTGCGCTACCCCGAGAACACGGTCAAGCGCCGCAACGTCGTGATCGACAAGATGCTGGAGAACAAGCACATCACCGCCGACCAGGCGAAGGAGGCGAAGGCCGCCCCGCTGGGCCTGAAGTACAAGGACCCGCAGAACGGCTGCATCACCGCCCAGGCCGGCATGGGCTTCTTCTGCGACTACGTCCGTCACGTGGTCAAGCAGGACCCGGCCTTCGGCAAGAGCGCCGACGAGCGCAAGAAGGTGTGGAACACCGGGGGCCTGAACATCTACACCACGCTGGACCCGGACAAGCAGGCCGCCGCCCAGAACGCCGTCACCAAGAAGGTCTACGTGACCGACACGGTGTCGGCCGCCGCGACCATGATGGAGCCGGGCACCGGCAAGATCCTCGCGATGGCCCAGACCCGCCCGTACGGCCTGGACTCCAACAAGAACCAGACCGTCGTCAACCTCAACGTGGACGCCGCGATGGGCGGCGGCAACGGGTTCCAGACCGGTTCGACCTTCAAGCCGATCCTGGCCGCGGCCGCGCTGGAGTCGGGCATGTCGAACACCCAGGCGTTCCCGTCCGAGAACAAGATCGAGTACCCGCAGATGTCCACCTGCTCGGGCACCTGGAAGAACACCGTCAAGCCCAAGGAGACGGTGAAGAACGAGCAGGACAGCGAGGTCGGGCCGTACCAGCTGAAGGAGGCGATGGCCCGCTCGGTCAACACCTACTTCGTGCAGATGGAGCAGCAGGTCGGCCTCTGCGCGATGAAGCAGATGGCCAACAAGCTGGGCATCACCCAGTCCGCCAAGGGCGACGCCTTCCAGGAGGTGCCCTCGATGGTCCTCGGCACCCTGGAGCTCTCGCCGCTGACCATGGCGAACGTCTACGCGACCTTCGCCGCCCGCGGCAAGTACTGCACCCCGGTCGCGATCAACAAGATCACCACGGTGGACGGCAAGGACATCCCGGTCCCGCAGTCCCAGTGCAGCCAGGCCTTCTCCGAGCAGACCGCCGACTCGCTCAACGCCGTCCTGCTGAACGTGACCGAGAAGGGCACCGCGGCCGCCCTGACTATGGACGACGGCCGCAAGATCGCCGGCAAGACCGGTACCACCGACGAGAAGAAGGCCGCCTGGTTCAGCGGCTACACCCCGTCGCTGGCCACCGCGGTCTGGCTCGGCGGCCCGGCCGGCGGCGTCAAGATGAAGAACATCACCATCGGCGGCAAGCCCTTCACCGAGGTGTTCGGCGCCGACGGCCCCGGCCCGATCTGGGCGATGGCGATGAACCAGGCGCTCAAGGGCACCCCGCTGGAGCCGATCCAGACCGCCAACATCCCGGACCCGCAGCCGGCCGCTCCCGCGCCGGGCACCCCCGCGGCCGGTGCCACCCCGCCAGCCGCCGACCCGAACGCCCCGCAGCCCGGCGGCAACCCCCCGCCGCCGCAGCAGGGCGGCAACCCCGGCCAGGCCGGTGGCCAGCCCGGCGGGCTGCCGGGCGGCTTCCCGGGCGGGTTCACCTTCCCGCCCCTCCCCGGGGGCGGGAACGGCGGCCGGCACGGCGGCGGCAACGGGAACGGCTGACCCGGTGGCCGGGTGACCGGCCCCCCGGAACACGCCGAAGGGGCGCCCTCCAGTGCGGAGGGCGCCCCTTCGGCATGTTCCGGGGCGTGTTCCCGGGCGTGCTCGCGGGGGCGGCATGCTCCCGGGACGGCGGGCGCGACCGGGCCCCCTGCGCGGGAGCGGCCGGGCGCGCCGGTTCAGGCCAGGGCGGCCTTCACCGCGGCGGCGACCCGGCCGCCCTCGGCCAGGCCGTCGACCTTGGGCTTCACCAGCTTCATGACGGCGCCCATCGCCTGCGGGCCGCTCGTGCCGCCCTCGGCCACGGTGGCCACGGCGGCCACGACGATCGCGGCCAGCTCCTCGTCGGAGAGCTGCTTGGGCAGGTAGACCGCCAGCACCTCACGCTCGGACCGCTCGCGGGCCGCCTGGTCCGTCCGGCCGGCGGTGTCGAAGGCCTCGGCCGCCTCCCGACGCTTCTTCGCCTCGCGAGCGATCACCTTCAGCACGTCGTCGTCGGACAGCTCGCGCTTCTGCTCGCCCGCCACCTCCTCGCTGGTGACGGCGGTCAGAGTGAGCCGGATGGTGGACGCGCGAAGCTCGTCCCGGTCCTTGATGGCAGCCGTGAGGTCCGCTTGCAGCTGCTCCTTGAGCGTTGTCATTTCCTCTTCTTATCCTTCGGCCGTGGGTGGGCTCAACCAGGTTTCCGCTGGGCATCCACCGGGATTTCCGCAGTTGAACGAGTATCCCCGACCGTCCCGGCCGGTCGTCGCCCGACAGCGCACGGCTCGCGGGCGGTTCCGCTCGGAAGCGGGGCGGCGATCCGGGTCGGGAACGCGCGGCGGTCGAATCCGTGAACAGTCGACGTCCGGGACCGGGAGCGGACGAATGGATCCGGCCAAGATGGCCGATAATGCTCGTGCAATTTCGGCCGCAATGCCGAAAATTGCCGCGGTCCACGTGAAGTTGCCGGTCTCAAGGGGGCAAATCGAACGTTGTGACCACTTCGCCGAAAAAAGTCCGCGTAGTACACTCGTTCGCGCGTCGCTCGAGTAGCCCGATGGCGGCGATCAACTCACCGTCGAATCAACACCGAATCACCGCCGAAGGCCGCCACGAACAGCTGCGACAAACCGTTACCACGTCCCCGATTCATTATTCCACAGCACTGACACACTGCTGCCCGAGCACCGTGCGACCCTGACACCTTGTGTCCGGGCGCCCTGCGGCCCAGGCCGACACGAGCGTTCACGCCTGCGCTCCGCCCGGCTGTCCGACCGCCCGGCCGGCAGTGATCGTTTTTCGGAGTGATTGGCGCCGCCAAAACGGCGCATCGAGTTCTGACTTTTATTCTGCTCACGACGGCAGGAAGCGCGGGGGAATGGACAACAATCAGCTTCGATCGATGCTGGTAACCCAACGGAAGATGATCGGATGGAGCCAGGAGCAATTAGCCGAACACTCCACCGTCAGTGTCCGCACCATCCGTAACCTGGAAACCGGCGCCATCAAGAATCCGCGGCGCAGTTCCGTGGAACTCCTGGTGGGCGCGCTGTTCTCCGCGGCGACCGACCGGAACGACACCCTGCTCTCCCGGGCCGTCCAGGCGGGCGCTCCGGCCGAGCTGCTGTCCGCCCGGCCGGAGGCCGGATGGCCGACCCACGTCGCCGAACTCCCGGACAACGCGCGCTGGCGGGGCCTGCGCCCCAAGACGGACATCACCGTCGGCCGCCGGGCCGACCTGCTGCACGTCGTGACCGCCCTGCGCCCGGGCCGGCCGCTGGTGCTCACCGGCCCCGCCGGGGTCGGCAAGACCCGGCTGGCGCTGGACTCGGCCGCCCACCTGCTGGACCGCTTCCGGGACGGCGTCGTGGTCCTGGAGCTCGGCTCGGTGAGCCCCGAGGGCGTCGACCCGGCCGCCGCCGCGGCGCAGGCCCAGCGCGCGCTCGACACGCTCTTCCGGAGCTTCGACCGCGACCCGCGGACCACGCCCGAGCCACAGCTGCTGCTGGTCATCGACAACGCCGAGCACGTCATCGACACGGTGGCCCGACAGGTCAGGGCGCTGCTGGCGCGCCACCCTGCGCTCCACATCATGATCACCTCGCTGCGGGCGCCCGCCGGGGTCCCCGCCGACCTGTGGGAGGTCTCACCGCTGCCGGTCGACCATCCGGACGGCCCCTACGGCTGCCCGCCCGCCGCCGAACTGTTCTGCCGCCGGGTGCACTCGGTCGTCCCCACCCTCGACCTCCGCGACCAGATGCCGCAGGTGGTCGAGCTCTGCCGGCGCCTCGGCGGCCTGGCGCTCGCGATCGAGAACGCGGCCGTCCGGATGCGCTCGGTGCCCCTGCACGTCCTGGTGGAGGAGTGCCGGGTGCTGCCGATCCTCGGCCAGGAGGAGGTCGGCGGGCTCTCCCACCACCGCTCGCTGCACCGCAGCCTCGCCTGGGCGTACGGGCTGCTCGACGAACGGCAGCGCCGGGCGCTCAGACGGCTCTCCCGGTTCCCCGAGGAGTTCTCCATCGACGACGTCCGCCGGGAGCCGGTCGACGGCGGCCGGGAGCCCGCCCGCAACCTCGACGTCCTGGCCGAGCTGGTCGACTTCTCCGTCGTCCAGGTCAAGCGAGGGCACCAGTACGCGTACCGGGTCCCCCGGATGATGCGCGAGTACGTCAACGCCATCCCGGCCTGAGGACCGGCCCGCACCGCCGTACCCGCCGTACCCTCCGCACCCGCCGTGCCAGGAGTGCCGGCCGTGCCCGGAATGCCGCTCCGGGCACGGCCGGTGGGCCGACGGCCGCCGCTCTCACCGCCGACGCCGGGCGTGCGCCGGCTGATCGACCGTCTGAGAGCATGGCCTGATGCGACCGCTGCACTCCGTTCCCCTCGGCATCGCCGTCACCGGCGCCGCCTGTCTCGCCTACTCCGTCGGGTACGAGGTCCGGGCCTTCCGCCTCCGCCGGATCGAGGTCCCCGTCCTCCCGCGCGGCGCCCGGCCGATCCGGATCCTCCAGGTGTCCGACATCCACATGGTGAGCGGGCAGGGCAAGAAGCAGCGCTGGCTGAAGAGCCTGGCCGGCCTGCGCCCCGACCTGGTGGTCAACACCGGCGACAACCTCTCCGACCCGCTCGGCGTCCCGGCCACCCTCGACGCGCTCGGGCCGCTCATGGAGTTCCCGGGCGTCTACGTCTTCGGCTCCAACGACTACTACGGACCGGCCCGCAAGAACCCGGCCCGCTACCTCCAGGCCATGCGCAGCGGCGCCCACGGCCTGAACAACCCCGACGGCACCGCCCGCCGCGGCATCACCGGCGCCGTCCACAACCCGTGGGAGAAGCTCCGCGACGGCTTCGACGGGGCCGGCTGGCTCGACCTCACCAACACCCGCGGCCGCCTCACCGTGAACGGCCTCGACCTGGAGTTCACCGGCCTCGACGACCCGCACATCCGCCGAGACCGCTACAGCGAGGTCGCCGGCGGCCCCTCCGCCGACGCCGACCTCTCCCTCGCCGTCGTCCACGCGCCCTACCTGCGCGTCCTCGACGCCTTCACCGCCGACCGCTACCCGCTGATCCTGGCCGGGCACACCCACGGCGGCCAGCTCTGCATCCCCTTCTACGGCGCCCTGGTCACCAACTGCGACATCGACACCCGGCGGGTCAAGGGCCTCTCCACCCACACCGCCGGCGGCCACCGCTCGTACCTCCACGTCTCGGCCGGTTGCGGCACCAACCGCTACACCCCCGTCCGCTTCGCCTGCCCTCCCGAGGCCACCCTCCTCACCCTCACCCCGGCCCCCCGCTGACCCCCGCCGGACGCCCGCCCGGAACCGGATTTCGTGTCTAGGCGAGCGTCCGGTAGAGTTCTACTCGTCGCGAAGGAGACGGAGCGACAAACAGAAAGACCGGGGTGTGGCGCAGCTTGGTAGCGCGCTTCGTTCGGGACGAAGAGGCCGTGGGTTCAAATCCCGCCACCCCGACCCACTGCAGAGGCCCTGCCGGAGAAATCCGGCAGGGCCTCTGTCGTTGTGCCCGGCCCACCGGGTGACCGTGCCTCAGCCGACCCGGCGACGGGGATCCGTCCGAGCACCTTCCTCCTTCCGTGCCCCGCGCACGTCCTTCCGTGGCGTTCCGCCGATCCGGGCCCGCGCGTGGTTCACCCACGTCGTGGTCGGGGTCCGGTCAGAGGACGGTGGTGAGTTCGGTGCGGGAGGTGATGTCGAGCTTCGGGTAGGCCCTGTAGTGGTGGTGGGCGACCGTACGGGGGCCGAGGAAGAGCCGGTCGGCGATGTCGCGGTTGGTGAGGCCCTGGGCGGCGAGGCGGGCGATCTGGAGTTCCCGGGGGGTGAGGGGGGGACTGCGGGGTGCCGGCCGGGGTGCCGCCGGCCCCGGACGCGGACACCCCGCCGGTGCGGGCGGCGGGCAGCAGGACGCCCCCCCCCCCCCCTCGGCCTGGAACCGACGGGCGGCCGGCAGCAGCGCGTCCAGTGAGGCCCGGTCCATCCACTGGTTGTCGCCCAGGACCCACAACAGCGGCTGGCCGGCGGCGAGTTCGGTGAGCAGTCCGAGTGCGGCGAGGCCGGTCGGCAGCCGGTCGGCGCGCGCCCCGCCGCCCGCCGGGCCGTCACCGGCCGCGCTGCCACCGGTCTCGCTGCCTCCGGCTCCCCCGTCGGAGAGCCCGAACGCCACCTCCAGCGCCACCGGTCAAGGCGCCACCGCCGGCACCCCGCCGGTCGACACCCGGCTGTTCCGCAGCCGTCCCTTCAGCGCCGGTCTGCTCGCCCAACTCGCCTTCTGGCTCGGCCAGGGCTCCTTCTTCCTGGTGCTCGCCCTGCACCTCCGGTTCGGCCGTGGTCCGGACGCCCTCGGCGCCTGGCTGGTCTTCACCACGCCCGCCGACGCCCGGGTGGGCGGGCCGAAGCCCGCCCGCCCGTTCCCTTCCCTCCCCCCGATCGGGTTGGATGGTCGGATGAGCGAGGAGAAGAGCGCCGTCCCGGCGTGGGAGCAGAGGTTCAGGGCGGCCCGGGTGTCGCTGCCCGACTGGGCCGAGGACGCCCCGGACCGGGCGCTGTACGTGTCCAACGCGACCGGCACCTACGAGGTCTACGCCTGGGACCGCGCCACCGGCGCCCACCGCCAGGTCACCGACCGTCCGAACGGCACCACCGACGCCGAGCTGTCCCCCGACGGCGACTGGGTCTGGTGGTTCGACGACCACGACGGCGACGAGTTCGGCGTCTGGCGCCGCCAGCCGTTCGCGGGAGGCCCCGACGAGGAGGCCGTGCCCGGCCTCGCCGCCTCCTACTCGGCCGGCCTGGTGCTCGGCCGCGACGGCACCGTGGTCGTCGGCCGCTCCACCGACGAGGACGGCACCACCCTGCACCTGCACCGCCCCGGCAGCGCCGAGCCGGTCGAGATCTACCGGCACGAGGAGTACGGCGGCGTCGGCGACCTCAGCCACGACAGCACGCTGCTCGCCATCGACCACACCGAGCACGGCGACGCGATGCACGCCGCGATCCGGGTCGTCCGGATCACCGGGGAGGGCGGCGTCGAGACCGTCGCCGAGCTGGACGAGGTCACCGGCCGGGACGAGCCGCGCGGCGTCGCCTGCCTGGGCTTCGCCCCGGTCGAGGGCGACACCCGCCTGCTGGTCGCCCACCAGCGCACCGGCCGCTGGGAGCCGATGATCTGGGACGTCGCCACCGGCGTCGAGACCGCCCTCCCGCTGCGCGACGAGCAGGGCCGCGAACTGCCCGGCGACGTCTCCGCGCAGTGGCGCCCCGGCGCCGGGGAACTGCTGGTGGAGCACGAGTACGAGGCGCGCAGCGAGCTGTTCTCGTACGGACTCGCCGACGGCCTGCTGACCCGCCTGGACACCCCGCGCGGCACCGTCGGCGGCGCCACCGCCCGCCCGGACGGCACCGTCGAGTACCTGTGGTCCTCCGCCGCCGAGCCCTCCGCCGTCCGCTCCACCGCCGGGACGGTCGTGCTGCGGGCGCCCGGCGCGGTGCCGCCCGGTTCGGTGCCGGTCGAGGACGTCTGGGTGGACGGCCCCGGCGGGCGGGTGCACGCCCTGGTGCAGCGGCCGACGACGCCCGCGCAGGGCCCGTACCCGACCGTGTTCGAGATCCACGGCGGCCCGACCCACCACGACAGCGACTCCTTCGCCGCCGGCCCGGCCGCCTGGCTGGACCACGGCTTCGCGGTGGTCCGGGTCAACTACCGCGGCTCGACCGGCTACGGCCAGGCCTGGACGGACGCGCTGCACGAGCGGGTCGGCCTGATCGAGCTGGAGGACATCGCGGCGGTCCGCGCCTGGGCCGTCGACAGCGGGCTCGCCGACCCGGCCCGGCTGGTGCTCACCGGCGGCAGCTGGGGCGGCTACCTGACCCTGCTCGGCCTCGGCGTCCAGCCCGACAGCTGGGCCCTCGGCGTGGCCGCCGTGCCGGTCGCGGACTACCACACGGCGTACGCCGACGAGATGGAGGCGCTCAAGTCGCTGGACCGCACGCTCTTCGGCGGCACCCCGGAGGAGGTCCCGGAGCGCTTCACCGCCTCCTCGCCGCTGACCTACGTCGAGCAGGTGCGGGTGCCGGTGTACATCAGCGCCGGGGTCAACGACCCGCGCTGCCCGATCCGGCAGATCGACAACTACGTCGAGCGGCTGGAGCGGCTCGGCAAGCCGCACGAGGTGTACCGCTTCGACGCGGGGCACGGGTCGCTGGTGGTGGAGGAGCGGATCAAGCAGCTGCGGCTGGAGATCGACTTCGTCCGGCGGCACCTGGGCGCGGCGCCGGCGGAGGCCGACGCGAGCGGCGCCGGAGGGGAGGCGTGAGACGCCTGCTGATGCTCGCGGGGGCGGCGGTCGCCGGGGCCCTGGTGCTCACCGGCTGCTCGGGCTCGCAGCAGAACGACGCCTCCTGCCCGCCCCCGGCGGGCCCGGTGGTGCCGAGCCCCTCGGCGGTCGTGCCCACGAGCTCGGCCGCCACGCCGCCCGCCGCACCCACTGCCACACCGCCCGCCGCACCGCCCGCAGCACCGCCCGCCACCGCGACCAAGGCGAGCGCACCGGGCGTGGGGAGCACGGGGAGCACGGTCGGTGGCGGGGCCGCGGGCACGTCCGTGCTGCTGACGGCGTACGAGCCGACCGACCCGGACGGCACCGTCGAACTCGCCAAGGGATCGAAGGGGTCCAGCGGCTCCAAGGGTTCCTCGGGCTCCTCGGGCTCGAAGGGCTCCAAGGGGTCGAAGAGCGGTCGCACCGTGCACCACCACATCGACCACTACGACTCCGACGACGACCACGGCGGCAGCGGTAACGGCAGCGGCAACGGCCACTGCCACAGCGACCCAACGCCGCTTCCCAGCGGCTCGTCCTCGCCGACCCAGTCGCTGCTCCCGACCCAGCCGGCCCTCCCGACGCCCACTCCGACGCCGCCCCCGCCGGCGGTCAAGCCGACGCCGGCGCCGGCCCTGCCGACCAAGCGCTGAGCCGGGGGCGGAGCGGGACTCCGCCGGTCAGTCCAGGACCGGGTCCAGTCCGAGGGCCCGGTCCTGCTCCGCCTCCGCCTCGCGGCGCACCAGGCGGAACCACATGAAGACGACGAACCCGGCGAAGACGAACCACTCCAGGGTGTAGCCCAGGTTCTGGAACGCGCGCAGGGTGAGCCCGTCCCCGCCCTGCGGCTGCACGCTCGGTACGGAGGCCAGCCCGGCGGGCACGTCGTCGGCGGCCACCCAGCCGTCGTACCAGCCGTCGTACTCCAGCACGTTCAGCAGCGACGCCCGGTTGATCATGCCGAGCTGCCCGGCGGGCAGGCCGCCCGCCACCGCGCCGTTGCTGCCCACGGCCTCGTTGGCCTGCAGGCGCCCGGTCACCGTCACCTCTCCGCCCGGCGGCGGCCCGGCGACGGCCGGGGCCCCGGCCGCCCAGCCGCGCACCACGGCGACGGCGTGTCCGTCGGGGGTGCGCAGCGGGGTGAGCACGTAGTAGCCCTGCTTGCCGTCCACCACGCGGTTGGGGACGAGCAGTTGGTGTTCGGTGTCGTAGCTGCCGGTCACCGTGACGGTCCTGCCGACGGTCTCGGTGGTCACCTGCGGGGTCGCCTGGTTGAGCAGCGCGTCGAGCGGCCGGGCATCACTCGAAGCGGTGATCGCCTGCTTGGTCTCCTGGTGCGTGGACACCCGGTCCTCGAACCGGCCGAGCTGCCAGGAGCCCAGGAACAGGCAGACCGCCACGGCCGCCACGGCCACGACGGTGCCGCCGAGCCAGCGCGGAGTCAGGAGGAACCGGTACACACCCCCACGGTATCCACTCCTCACACCCGGCCCGCCCCCCGGGCCCCGAACCCGGCGGCCTCCGGCCCGCTACGACCCGCCAAGCACCGCCGGCACCGCCGGGCGGTCACCCCGCCGTCGGTGAGCCCGACGGCTGCGGCGCCGGGCCGCCCAGGCCCTGGACGCCGCCGCGGTAGACGGTGCCGCCGCACGACACGGGCAGGGTCGCCGTGGCGACCGCCGGGCTGCCGGGGGCGGGGGTGTGGGCGATGGTCACGGTGGGCGCCGCGGTGGGCGGGTTCCCGGTCGGGCTGGCGCTCGGGCTGGGGGCCGTGGTGGGTTCCGCCGACGGGGACGAGGAGGCCGGCGGGTTGGCGCTGGGCGCGTCGCTGGTGACGGAGGCCGGGGCACCGGACTCGACGGCCGGGACGTCCGAGCGCAGGGCCACCTGGTTGACGCCGTTCGACGCCGGGGTGGTCAGGGGACCGGAGCCGGTGCAGGTCCGTTCGGGGACCCAGGCGAACGGCACCCGGTACCCGGCCCGCGGCGCGAGCACCGGCGGCTCCCCGTCCATCGCGGGCAGGTCGGCGGCCGGGTCGCCCGGGGCGTGGTCGGCGGAGTGGACGCGGCCGCGGTCGCCGCCGCTGACGGCGGTGACCGCCACCGAGCCCGGCCCACCGAGCCGGCAGCTGTGCCCGGAGACGTTGTAGACCGTGAAGGAGCCGTAGATCCGCCCGGTACCGTCGGCCGCGCCGACCTGCGAGACGCCCTCGCCGAGGTCCGTGCGGGTGCAGAGCGGGACGATGCCGCCGCCGTCGGCGCCACCGGTGCCGGAGGGCGCGACGCCGCCGTCGGTGTGCGTCAGCCCGCCGCCGGGGGTGTGCGGGGCCGTGGCCGAACCGGACGGCGACGTGGCCCCGCCGGTGCCGCTCGGGTCCCCGTGCGAGGCCCCGCCGGTGCCGCCGGCGCTTCCGGTGACGCCGCTGGAGGAGGTGGCGGCCGGGCTCTTGGCGTCCGCCGATCCGGGGCCGACGGAGAGCCCGAGGTGCTCCCCCTCGTGCAGGACGGGCAGGCCGATCGCGACGACGAAGGCGAGCGCGGCCACCCCGGTCCAGGCACCGCGCCGGGCGGCCTGGCGGCGGGGCACCGCCCGGCGGATCCGCGGCAGCGCCTCGGACGCGGGCTGGATGCCGGAGACGGCGCCGTGCAGCAGTTCGCGCAGTGCCCGTTCCTCGGTGGACAGGTCCGGCAGCTCCGGGGTCAGGGAGTCGGACTCGGACGACGACGCGTTCGCGGCGCCGGGCGCGTTCGCGGCGCCGGGCGCGTTCGCGGCGCCGGGCGCGTTCGGGGCGGGCACGTTCGGGGCGGGCACGTTCGCGGCGGGCACGTTCGGGATGGAGGCGTCAGGCCCGTTCGGGTCGGAGGCGCCGTCCGCCTCAGCCATGTCCGGCCTCCATCTGGACGCGGAGGGCGGCGAGTCCACGCGAGCCGTAGGCCTTCACCGAGCCGAGCGAGATGCCCAGGGTCTCGGCGACCTGCGCCTCCGTCATGTCCACGAAGTAACGCAGCACCAGAACCTCCCGCTGACGGCGTTGCAGACCACGTAGCGCGGCCTTCAACTGGTCGCGCTCCAGGGCATCGTAGGCACCTTCTTCTGCACTGGCCATGTCAGGCATGGGCTTCGGCAGCAGTCGCAGCCCGAGGATGCGGCGGCGCAGCGTGGAGCGGGACAGGTTGACGACCGTCTGCCTGAGGTAGGCCAGGGTCTTCTCGGGCTCGCGCACCCGGCGCCGGGCGGCGTGCACCCGGATGAACGCCTCCTGGACGACGTCCTCGCAGGTCGAGAGGTCGTCGAGGAGCAGCGCGGCGAGCCGCAGCAGCGAGCGGTAGTGCGCCTGGTAGGTCGCGGTGAGCAGGTCCTCGCTGGTACCCGCGTCGGTACCCGCGCCGGAGTCCGCCGCACCGGGTGCGGCCGCCGTCATCTGGTCTTCTTCCGGCCTACTCGCAGGCCACGGGGCGCGCGACGGGAAGGACACCGCGGCTCTCGCCGGGATGCCCGCCCTTGCCCCCACCATCACGTTCGCCACGCACGTTGGACACTCGATCCCCTGTCATGGTTGCCCGGCCCGGGGCCCATTCTTCCGCATCGGCGGAAGCGGGCTCCAGGGGATTCCCACGGGATTCCGGACAGATTGTGTCGAGGAGCGGACACAGGTATGGACAGGTGGGGACACAGGTGGGGAAACCCGGCGCCTACTCGGTCGGTTGGCCCGCCGTCAGCTCCGCCGCCACCAGCTCGGCCAGCTGCACCAGGTTGAGCGCCGCGCCCTTGCGCAGGTTGTCCCCGCACAGGAAGAGGTCCAGCGCGTCCGGTTCGTCCAGCGCCCGCCGGACCCGCCCGACCCAGACCGGGTCCGTTCCGACCACGTCGTTCGGCGTCGGGAACTCGCCCGCCGCCGGGTCGTCGTAGAGGACCACGCCGGGCGCGTCCCGCAGGATGTCCTGCGCGTGCTCCTGGGTGACCTCCCGTTCGAACCGGGCGTGCACCGCCAGCGCGTGGGTGCGGACGACCGGGATGTGGACACAGGTCGCCGAGACCTTCAGGGCGGGCAGGCCGAGGACCTTGCGGGACTCGTCGCGGATGCCCATCTCCTCGGCGGACCAGCCGCCCTCGCGCAACCCGCCGGTCCAGGGCACCGCGTTGAACGCGAGCGGGGCGGCGAACGGACCCTGATCGGCGATCAGCGCGCGCAGGTCACCGGTCTGCCGGCCGACCTCGGCGCCCGCCACCAGAGCGGTCTGCGCGCGCAGCGCCGCCTCGCCGGCGCGGCCCTCGCCGTCGGCGGCCTGGTAGGAGGCGACCACCAGCTGCGCCAGCCCGTACTCGGCGTGCAGCGCGCCGAGTACGGCGATCATCGCGAGGGTGGTGCCGGCCGGACTGGAGACGATCCCGCGCGGGCGGATCCGCAGCGCGGCCGCGTTGACCTCGGGGACGACCAGCGGCACGTCCTCGGCGGTGCGGAAGACGGCCGAGTCGTCGATCACCACGACGCCCTTGGCCGCCGCGATCGGCGCCCACTGGGCGGAGACCTGGTCGGGGACGGCGAACACCGCCACGTCGACCCCCTCGAAGGCCTCCTCGGCCAGCGGGACGACCCGGACGGACTCCCCGCGCACCACCGCCGTACGGCCGGCCGAGCGCGGGGAGGCGACGAGGCGGATGTCGCCCCAGACGTCCTGGCGGAGGGAGAGCAGCCCGAGCAGCACCTCGCCGACCGCGCCGGTGGCGCCGACGACGGCGAGGTTCGGACGCCAGGTCATCGTCCGGCGTCCCGGCCCGGTGCCCGGGTCATCGCCCGGCGCTCCCGCTCCGCTCCCGGGTCATCGCCCGGTGCCGCCGTAGACGACGGCCTCGTCGCTCTCGCTGTCCAGGCCGAAGGCGCTGTGCACGGCCCGGACGGCCTCCGGGACGTCATCCGCGCGGGTGACCACCGAGATGCGGATCTCCGAGGTGGAGATCAGCTCGATGTTGACGCCCGCGGCGGACAGCGCCTCGAAGAAGGTCGCCGTGACCCCGGGGTTGGAGCGCATGCCGGCGCCGACCAGCGAGATCTTGCCGATCGCGTCGTCGTAGCGCAGCGACTCGTAGCCGATGCCCTCCTTGACCCGGCCCAGTGCGTCGATGGCCTTCTGGCCCTCGGTCTTGGGCAGGGTGAAGGAGATGTCGGTCAGGCCGGTCGACGCGGCGGAGACGTTCTGCACCACCATGTCGATGTTGACCTCGGCGTCGGCGATGGCGCGGAAGATGCGCGCCGCCTCGCCCGGCTTGTCGGGCACGCCGACGACCGTGACCTTGGCCTCGGAGGTGTCGTGGGCGACTCCGGAGATGATGGCCTGCTCCATCTCGCCCCCTTCGGGCTGGTTCGGGTTGTCGTTGCTGACGATCGTCCCGGGAAGACCCGAGAAGGACGAGCGTACGTGAATCGGGATGTTGTAGCGACGGGCGTACTCGACACACCGATCGAGCAGGACCTTGGAGCCCGACGAGGCCAGCTCCAGCATGTCCTCGTAGGCGATCCAGTCGATCTTGCGGGCCTTCTTCACCACGCGCGGGTCGGCGGTGAACACGCCGTCCACGTCGGTGTAGATCTCGCAGACCTCGGCCTTGAGCGCGGCGGCGAGCGCCACGGCGGTGGTGTCCGAGCCGCCCCGGCCCAGCGTGGTGATGTCCTTGCTGGTCTGGGAGACGCCCTGGAAACCGGCCACGATCGCGATGTTGCCCTGGTCCAGGGCGGTGCGGATGCGGCCCGGCGTCACGTCGATGATGCGCGCCTTGTTGTGGACGGAGTCGGTGATGACACCGGCCTGGCTGCCCGTGAAGGACTGCGCCTCGTGCCCCAGGGATTTGATCGCCATGGCCAGCAGCGCCATGGAGATGCGCTCTCCAGCGGTCAGCAGCATGTCGAACTCACGGCCGGCAGGCAGCGGTGACACCTGCTCGGCGAGTTCGATGAGCTCGTCCGTCGTGTCGCCCATCGCGGACACCACGACGACGACCTCATGGCCGGCCTTCTTGGCGTCAACGATTCGGCGGGCCACGCGCTTGATGCCTTCGGCATCCGCAACGGATGAGCCGCCGTACTTCTGCACGACAAGGCCCACGTGCGCTCCTCGACTCGAAGTCTTTTCCGGGGGCTACGGGCCCCCGTACCCCCCTGGGGAGAGGGGGGTGCGGTCGTCGTCAGTCTACCGAGCAGGGGTGCTCCGACTGGCGCTTTCCATATGGTGAGACGGTAGTTTCAGCACGTGAGCGGCCGTGTGGGTGGCTCCGCCGCCAGGTCTGCGGGCGATTCGGCGCGGTTCCGAAGAATCGGCGGATCGGGGGGCGGCGATCCGGCCGGATTTCCTTTTCCGGCCGGGCCGCTGAGGCATCCGTCACAATCCGGGCCGGCCATTGCGGAATTCCGGCTGCCGCCTGTCGCCTGTCGCCTGCAGACGTTCCTCTACCGGCTGCGACCTACTGCCTAGCGGCCCAGACCGAGCTCGGCCGCCATCAGGTCGCCCGCCTGCTGCTCCAGCTGCTCGTCGGTGAGCCCGTCGTCGTCGGTGTCCGCGCCGTCCGGCACCGCGCCGATCGGGCTGTCCAGCCGGACGTGGGCGATCAGCGACTGCAGGGCCCGCAGCACCGCCGTACAGGTCGTGCCCCAGTTGGAGAGGTACGAGAACTGCCACCACCACAGCGCCTCGCTGACCCGGCCCTCGCGGTAGTGGGTCAGGCCGTGCTGGAGCTCGCTGACCACGCCGGCCAGGTCGTCCGAGATCCGGAAGGCGTTGGGCTTCTCCGGCGGACCGTACGGGTCGAAGACCTCGTGGTAGACGTCGATCGGCGCGAGCAGCTCGGCGAGGCGCTCGCGCAGCTGCTCGCCGTCCGGCTCGGGGCCCGCGTCGGGCTCGAAGCGGTCCTCCGGGAGGACGTCCTCGATCGCGCCCAGTCGGCCGCCCGCCAGCAGCAGCTGCGAGACCTCCAGGAGCAGTAGCGAGACCGCGCTGCCGGGCTCGTCGCCCTTGGCGACCTCGGTGACGGCGAGCACGAAGCTCTCCACCGAGTCGGCGATCTGCACGGCGAAGTCGTCCGGCTCCGAACCGTGGCCGTGGGTGTGCGGGGCGTGGACGTCCGCGTGCGGGGCGTGGGCCCCTGCGTGCGGGGCGTGGGCCCCGGGTTCCCCGTGGGACTGCTGGCGGGGGGTGTGGGGCTGCTGGTTGATCGTCCGGTCAGACATCGAGCAGTCGTCTCCCTTCGAAGGCGCGGCCGAGGGTGACCTCGTCCGCGTACTCCAGATCCCCGCCGACGGGCAGGCCGCTCGCCAGACGGGTCACCTTCAGGCCCATCGGCTTGCAGAGCCGGGCCAGGTAGGTGGCGGTCGCCTCCCCCTCCAGGTTGGGGTCGGTGGCCAGGATCAGCTCGGTGACCGTGCCGTCCGCGAGGCGCGACAGCAGCTCGCGGATGCGCAGGTCGTCCGGGCCGACGCCCTCGATGGGGCTGATCGCGCCGCCCAGCACGTGGTAGCGGCCGCGGAACTCACGGGTGCGCTCGATGGCGACGACGTCCTTGGGCTCCTCGACCACGCAGATGACGGCGAGGTCGCGGCGGGGGTCCAGGCAGACCCGGCACTGCTCGGCCTCCGCGACGTTGCCGCAGACCACGCAGAAGCGGACCTTGTCCTTGACCTCCAGCAGGGCGTGCGCCAGCCGGCGCACGTCGGTCGGGTCGGCCTGCAACACGTGGAAGGCGATCCGCTGGGCGCTCTTGGGCCCGACGCCGGGCAGCCTGCCCAGCTCGTCGATCAGGTCCTGAACCACGCCCTCGTACAACGTCGCGCCTTCCCTCGGATGGTCGGTGGTGCCGGTCGTCCGGCGGTACCGGTTGGTCGGTGGTGCCGGACGGCCGTGATGCCGGTTGGTCGGTGGTGCCGGACGGCCGTGGTGCCGGACGGCCGGCGTACCGGCTCGCCGATGGCACCGGATGGCCGGTGGTGCTCCGGTGCCATCATCCAACGAATCGGGCGTCGGACACAGCGCCCGACGCCCGACTCCCACATAAATCACATGGGTCTGTCGTCTGAACTTCAGACCTTCTGGAACTCGAAGCCGAGGTTAGAACGGCAGACCGGGGATGCCGCCGCCCAGGCCCTGGGTCAGCGGGCCCATGCGCTCGGCCTGCATCTTCTGCGCGGTCTGGCTGGCGTCCCGGACGGCCGCCAGGATCAGGTCGGCCAGGGTCTCGGTGTCCTCCGGGTCCACGGCCGCCGGGGCGATGGTCAGCGCCACCAGCTCACCGGCGCCGGTCACCGTCGCCTCGACCAGGCCGCCGCCCGCCGTACCGTTCACCTTCGTCTCGGCCAGCTCCTGCTGGGCCTTCGCGAGATCCTGCTGCATCTTCTGCGCCTGCTTCAGCAGCTGCTGCATGTTGGGCTGGCCACCACCGGGGAACACGGCTGTCTCCTTGCTGTCACGGCTGTCTTGCGGTGCTTCGTGCGTCACCGCCGAGCCTACGTGCTGCCCGCTGCTCCGGGCCCCGGAAAGGGGCCCGGTTCAGGGTCCGCTCAGGGGCTCCGCTCAGGAGCCCTGGTGGTGGATCTCCTCCAGCACCGTCGCCCCCAGCTCGCGGATGATCAGCTCCTGGCCGGAGAACACGTCCTCCTTGAGGTCCGGGTCGTCCGCCTCCGGGATGTCGTCCTCCGGGGCCACCGACTGCACCGGACGGGCCGGCGCCGCGGGCGGCGGGGCCTGCACCGGCGCGGGCTGCACGGGCTGCACCCGGACGGGCGCCGGCGCGGCCTGGACCGGCGGAGCCTGCACGGGCGCCGGCGCGGGGGCGGGCATCGACGGCGCGGCGGCCGCCGGACGGGCCGGGGCTCCCCAGCCACCGCCGCCCTGGGCGCCACCACCCGACACACCGCCACCCGGGCCTCCGGCGCCGCCGGACGGGTCCACGATGCACTCGATCCGCCAGTCCACGCCCAGCGCGTCGGCCAGCGCGGAACGCAGCACGTCGTCGCTGTTGCTGCCGACGAAGCTGTCCCGGGCGCCGGCGTTGATGAAGGACACCTGGAGCACGCTGCCGTCGAACCCGGCCACCTGGCCGTTCTGGCTGAGCAGGATCCAGGTGAAGCGCCGGCGGTTCTTCACCGCCTCCAGGATCTGCGGCCACAGCTGCCGGACCTGCGCGGCCCCCTGCTGCGCGGAGGCCGAAGGCTGCCCACCCGGAGCCGCCGGGGCGGGGGCCGGAGCGGGCACGGGAGCGGGAGCCGGCGCCTGGGCCGGGGCCGGGGCCGGGGCCGGGACGGCCTGCGGCTGCGCCACGGGCGGCGCCGCGGGAACCGCGGCGGGGGCACCGCCGGCGGGGGCACCGCCGGCGGGCGGGAAGCTGCGCGGGATCGGCCAGGCACCCGGCGCAGGCCCGGCGGGCGCGGCGGGCTGCGGAGCCGGTGCGGGCTGCGGAGCGGGTACGGGCTGTGCGGCCGGCATCGGGGCGGGAGCCGCCGGAACCTCGGCCACCGGCGCGACCGCCATCGGGGCCGCCGCCGGGGATGCCATCGGAGCCGCCATCGGAGCCGCCGTCGGCATGCCCACCGGAGCCGCCAGCGGCGCGGCGAACCCGCCCGCCGCGGCCCGCCGCTCCAGCTTGTCCAGCCGCGCCTGCAGCGACAGCTCGTCGCTGTACGCGCCGGGCAGCATCACCCGGGCGCAGATCAGCTCCAGCTGCAGCCGGGGCGCCGCGTTGCCGCGCATCTCGGTCAGCCCGGTGTTGACGAGGTCGGCGGCCCGGCTCAGCTCGGCCGCGCCGAACGCGTCCGCCTGCGCCTGCATCACCGCGACCCGGTCGGCCGGGGCGTCGATCAGCCCCTTCTCCCCGGCGTCCGGCACGGTGGCCAGGATCACCAGGTCGCGCAGCCGCTCCAGCAGGTCGGTGACGAAGCGGCGCGGGTCGTGCCCGCCCTCGACCACCCGGTCGATCACCTGGAACACCGTCGCCCCGTCGTGCGCGGCGAAGGCGTCCACCACCTCGTCCAGCAGCGCGGAGTCGGTGTACCCGAGCAGCGCCGTGGCCATCTGGTACGTGACGCCGCTCTCCGCGGCCCCGGCCAGCAGCTGGTCCATGACCGACATCGAGTCGCGCACCGACCCGGCGCCCGCCCGCACCACCAGCGGGAACACGGAGTCCTCGACCTGGATCCCCTCCCGGCCGCACACCTCCGCCAGGTAGTCGCGCAGCGTGCCGGGCGGAACCAGCCGGAACGGATAGTGGTGCGTCCGGGACCGGATCGTCCCGATCACCTTCTCCGGCTCGGTGGTCGCGAAGATGAACTTGAGGTGCTCCGGCGGCTCCTCGACCACCTTCAGCAGCGCGTTGAAGCCGGCCGAGGTCACCATGTGCGCCTCGTCCAGGATGAAGATCTTGTACCGGCTGTGCACCGGCGCGAAGAACGCCCGCTCGCGCAGCTCGCGCGCGTCGTCCACACCACCGTGCGAGGCGGCGTCGATCTCGATCACGTCGATCGACCCGGGCCCGCCGGTCGCGAGGTCCCGGCAGGACTGGCACTCCCCGCAGGGCGTCGGCGTCGGCCCCTGCTCACAGTTGAGGCAACGGGCCAGGATGCGCGCGCTCGTCGTCTTGCCACAGCCGCGCGGCCCGCTGAACAGGTACGCGTGGTTGACCCTGTTGTTGCGCAGGGCCTGCTGAAGCGGGGCGGTCACGTGCTCCTGCCCGATGACCTCCGCGAAGGTCTCGGGGCGGTAGCGGCGGTACAGGGCTAGGGACACACCACCGACGATATCGGGACGGGCCGACAAACGCGTCGCCCCTCACCCCCTACCGGGCCCCGGGAACGCAAAGACCCCCCGTGCACCCGCCAGAGCCCTCCTACCCTTGCTGCCTTCCGGCCCTGGGGGGGTTCAGAGAGATAACGCCACACGAGGGGCTGACCCCCACACTACCGGATCCACGCCCCGACGATCCACAGGCCACCCCCACCCTCCCGCCTGCGGGATAGGTGGTCGCGAGCACCCCGAAACATGTACTAAGCTCTCCCTCGGAGGATTCGCCTAGAGGCCTAGGGCGCACGCTTGGAAAGCGTGTTGGGGGCAACCCCTCACGAGTTCGAATCTCGTATCCTCCGCCGGCAGAAGGCCCGGACCGCATCACGCGGCCCGGGCCTTCGTCGTTTCCCGGCTCCGGGCAACAGCATCGGAGACACAGGGCAAAATCACGAGGCCAACAGCCGTCCCGGGCCCAGACGACGCGGACGTGAAACATCGGGGAGACATCATGCCGAAGATCCCAAAGGGCCGGCGCGTGGGCCAGGCCGCCGTGAGCACGGTGCGCGCGCTCCTTGAGGAGCACGATCACATCGGTTGACGTACGGCTCCACGTAGAACACACCCATCCCCGGGCAGGGCCCGTCACCTGAGCGAGGAGACGCCCGTTGTAGAGGCGTGAACCCCTACGCCGTGACGCGTCCCTTCCCGGCTCACCAGGAGCCGACGGGCATGCCACTCCTGTGTTCCGGCTACCGAATCCAGACGGCGCTCCTGCACCGACTGGGCACCGACCAGTGGGACGCCCGTGTACCGGCCAGCCAACTCGTCGGTCTCGCCAAAGCACTCGACTCGGCAGATCGGCTGGGAACCAGGCGCGAGTTCCTCGTGGGTTCGGCCCAGAGCCGGGAAATGGAGAAGGTCCTGCGCGAACGGCCGGAGGCCTTCGGTGTCACGGGCCGGATGGTCCTCGGAGCCGACAACGTCTTCTGAATTCCGGACGGGACCCGTAGCAGCGGGACCCTCGACCTTCTCGGGCCGGAGTGCATCGACGGATACCAGCGGATGGCTCTGGTCTCCCGTCTCGCCGCAGAGCTGTCCGTCGAGCACCTGGACCGGGCGGTGCTGGACGTCCGTATCGTCACCGGGTCGACCCGTGAACTAGCCCGGAGCGAGTACGACCGTGCCCACCTCTACTGCAGCCCGGTCGAACCGCAGGACCTCCTCGTCCGTCACCCCGTCATGCTCAGGCTCGTCAAGCAGTTCAGTGACGACCAGTGCAATTTCAGGCTCCGCCGCGGCGAGCAGCGCGGCCCGCGCCGGGAGGGGTGCTCCATTGGCGAAGCTACGACGGCACTCGCGCTGTTCTCGCACGAAGCCAACCCCGACCTCGCCCACCGCACGCTTGAGGACGAGGGACGGCAGGAGATCTGGCGGAACCCGTCCAGCCACGCCTTCCTCACGCTGTTCAACGACCGCACCCAGGCGACCGGTGTCCGCATCGCCATCACGTTCCGACGGTCGATCCTCGGTGTCCTGGAACAGATACTCCGGGTCCGCTCGGCCCATCACTGGCACCTGCTGGAGGACGCCCCCGACCTGGTGGTCTGGGCGGTCGCCCGCCAGCTGCCGTTCGACCGGCTGCACTGCGATCAGAACGACCCCGCGGCACCGGCGTGGGAGGAGATCCTCGACACCGAGGTGCCCGCACTGACGCGGCGAACCACCGAGCGGCTCGTCCGCGCGTACGAGAAGCTGCGGTCGAACGGCGTCTACAAGAAGGCCGAAGTGCGCGAACTCCCCTACTGGCACAAGCTGCTCGAAGCTGCGGGCATGAGCCACCGGCGCGAAAGCTCCCCACCGGCTCCGGGGAACCCCTGATCTCCGTGGAGGATGCGGCCTGGTTGCGGAGGGCACGTTGACCTGGCACAAGCTCCCGCCCGCCACAGTCTACCGAGGTCAGACGACGCACCGTCAGTCCGATTGCAGTCTCGGCACGTTCAAGGTCTTCACCGGCCGCAAGGGACGAAGCACCCTCAAGCAACCATGCAGGGTTCACTCGATCGGGTCATATCTGAGCGACGAGAATCAAACGAGCGAACGTCACCCTCATGATCTCCCTGAGACCTGGTCCGACTCGAGAGGGAGCGCCATGCCCGATGCCTTCACTGTCATTACTGATCAAATTCTTCTCAGGTGCGGCGGAGCGCCCATATGTGCACACGTGGGCGATGTTCGATTTTGCCCAATAAAGAAACATCCAACTTACCAGGAACTGCGCAGTCAGGTTCGCCTGGGGCGCTCAAAATCAACAGCAAGTCTGCGCCTCTGGGAATCAGTGGTGACCCTGGCCAGGGATGGGGAACAGCAGCATCGAGAGAAATGGCTGATGATCGCACTGGATCTACTGACCCCATACTTCAATGGATGGTCAAAGGAACTGGCCCGAAATTGGAATTATGAAGTTTCCGACATCAGGTCTGCAATGATAGAAGGACTCCTGGCGGCATGGACATCCGCAGATGATGGAATACCACCCAAGAAACTGCAAGAAATCATGATGCGCAATGCCTTTGCAAGCGCGCGAAGCCTAGTAAATTCTGGCTCATCGGAAACATGCGCAGAAAGTGTGGATATTTTCATTCCAGAGGGCGGCCCTGAGAGCGTGCCCACACTGCGACCGTCCTCAATTATCGATGTCGGCACAGTAAGGGATCCGGATGCCGACGAGAGGATTCGCGGCGAGCGCATCGGGTCCCTCTTGCAACGAATGGGGGCAATGGACCACGCAACTTGCCTCCACAGTAGTCTCCGGGATGGACGCCGCGACGGAACGCCCATCCCAGTTATCACCCCGACGCAGGTTGGGCGATCCTGGGTCGACGGGAGGAATCTTTACTATCGGATTTCCAATCTTCTGCCGCCGCACATAGGCTTCACCCAAGCGGCCAGCGTGCTCGGCCTCTCGGAAGCGCAGGCATCAAGGAAAGCCAGGGATGGATCCCTATCCTTTCGGATCCTCTGGGCCGGCAACACCAGAGTGGTTTCGGTAAATTCACTCATGCACGCGGCGGGAATCCAGGACTCTATTGTCCACCCGGACGACGTAGAGAATGGGGCTTCTCACATTCGCGGCAGATAGAAATTCAACACACCCACCATCGCCTGATTTCGATGCCCGTTGAGATCGCACTCGAGCGCCTGTGCAAGTGATCCATTCTAGCGCCTGGCCCTGTCTCGTCGAATCTCTCGATCCGAGCACAGTCGACTTGGAGACGAGACAGGCAGTCTGGACGGTTCATGCCCGCAGGCTGAGGGCAGGCTCTGCCACGGTCCAATCGGGAGGAGAGTGCGTGAACAGGAACCCAGATCTCATCCGTCACGAGGACGGCATTGTCTGGACCGAGAGCATCAGCAAATTCGACTACGTGCGCGAGTATCTGGAGGTGGCGGCTGGCACCCGTCGCGGCCCTGTTCGTTGGAACGGGCATGGCCGGCGGGTGGGGTACTCGATGCTCAAACCGGACGCGCCGGCAGGCGAAGCCCCTTTTCGGTTCGCCCGTCGCGTCTTCTGGATCAAGGAGCATGACCGCTCAGAGCAGCCAGATGGCGTGTACAAGGACTGCGCCCCATCCGAAGGCGTAGATCCCCGCACCGTCGCCGCCGGAGTGTGGGGTGAACTCACCGAGCGCGCTTGGGGAGGACCGCTGCCCACCGCCAGCACGCGATCGGCCGCCACCTCCAAGTCCGGACCTCAACAGAACTTGATCAAGGTCGGCGAGTCACTGGCGAGCGGCACTGCGTTCATCGCGGTGGCGCCCACCAGACGAGGTCTCGTCGACATCTACATCGACTGCGCAAGCGGGAGCCAGCTCGGCGACGGCAGCCATGTGATCTCGGAGCTACTCCCGCCCGACCAGGCACACGAGCTCCTCACCACGATCATCAAAACGACCCCCTGGCTCCAGGAAGCCCTTGCACTCTCAGTAGTGGAAGGGTGGCTCGCGGGAGACCTTCCGAAGTAGGCCCCTCGGCCACCTGTAGGCTGCCCCAGCCGGTCGCCTAGTCTCAGTTTTGGTCTCATTCACCACCGTCTAGCCGGGTTCAGCCGCCGCCCAGCGGATCGCTCCACCCCAGGTCAGGATGGGTGTGAACCCCGGCGGATACCGTTCGGGAGAATTGGAAAGCGTGTTGGGGGCAACCCCTCACGAGTTCGAATCTCGTATCCTCCGCCTTCGCCCGCCAGGGCAAACGAGGGCCCCGACCGCCGAGCGGTCGGGGCCCTCTGTCATCTACCGTCCTCCACCGGTGCAGCCACTATGTCCCGGAGGGATCCCCGAGGGAGCGTCCGGCGTTGTCGATGAGCTCCTTGTACGTGATGACCTCAACACGATTCACGTGCGTGTTGAACGTCCGAAGCGCTTCGTTGATCTCCCGCTCCAGAACGCTCGGCTGGACGGCTGGATGGCCGATCAGGACGATGGCGCTTGCTCGGCGTGTCTCGATGCCGAATTCTTCGAAGATCTGTTGACGGTTCTCATCCAGCCCGACAAGGTAGTTGACCGCTTGCCCGACGGCATCGTGCACCTCAGCAGTAGGCACCCAGGCTCCGCGATGTCGCTTCACCAGAGGACCCTTCATGCTCATGGCCCGCTTCAACTCGACGATGTGAAGGCTTCCATCGCCGCGGATTAGAGGAATGTCGACCTCGTCACCGGACACCAACCTGCGCTGGGCAGCTTCCCCAACGAAACGCCCACCGAAGATCCAGTACTGCCCTTCCAGCGCCCGTTGTAGGTCCAGCTCCGTGGCTGTTCTGTCCTCCGCCACTTTGCGCAGGCTAGCCAGACGGGCCGAGCGCTGCTGAAGCTGGGCCGCCCGGAGGATCATCTGGCCATCTGGGTCAGCGGCCAGGAGAGCCCATGCCTCTGGTGACGCGGCAATACGCTGAGCAGCTTCACTCGGGTCTTCGATATCGATCCGTTCCTGGAGCACACGTTCCAGCCACACCATCTTCTCCGCCCGGCCGCGGAGGAGCGAGTAGCGCCCTGGCCGGCCTTCCGGCGCTACGAGGTACCGCGCGTCATGGCTAAGTGAGTCGATATGGGCCAGCAGATCATCCACACCTGCACCGGGATGTTGCTCCAGGAACTCGCGCCCCGTCTCGGCGACGTACTTGAAGTTGATCTCAAGCGTGCCCGCCACAAACCGCCGCAGCCGCTGGTTGCGGATGCCGTCTTGAAAGAGTCGGTATCTCTCGTCGAACTCCGGCTGCAGGATCCGTTCCTCGGCGTAATCGAGGGAGTCCTGCAGCAGCCGCACAACCTCCCACTCACCAACCGAGGCTGCGTGCCCGCGCGCCTCCACCAAGAGTTGCACGAGCGCCTTCCCGCCTCTGCGGTGGCCACCTCGTCCAGTTCTCATGTGCTGGAGCACAGAGGTGAGCGCTCGCTTCACCTCGTCGTTCGCCGCCTGCTCGTGAACGTACTTGAGCTGCAGGTCCAGTGAGAAGTCTGATCTGACACCCATGGGCTGAAGTGTGACCGGCAGGTGTGACAGTGCCTCGCGAGTCAACCCATCATCGTGGAACACGCTCGTGCTGTCGCGTTTGAGGAGCTTCCTGGTCTCGGTTTTGGTCTCGTTCGTCCCCATCCAGCCGGGTTCGGCCACCGTCCATCGGTTTGCTCATCTGCTGGTCAGGACGGGTGTGAACCCCGGCGGACGCCGTTCGAGAGAATTGGAAAGCGTGTTGGGGGCAACCCCTCACGAGTTCGAATCTCGTATCCTCCGCCTTCACGAAGGCCCGGACCGCATCACGCGGCCCGGGCCTTCGTCGTTCCGTGGTCCCGGTTTTGTTCGATCCCGCTGCGGCCCGTCATCCGACCGTCAGCCGATCCTCGTCCCGTTCGCCGGGTGCCAGCAGGCGGCGCAGGGCGGTCGGGGTGTGGCCGAGGTGGCGGCGGAGGGTGCGGGTGAGGTGGGCCTGGTCGGCGTAGCCGAGGTCGGCGGCGAGGACGCTGAGGCTGGTCTCGCCGGCCTCCAGGCGGTCGAGGGCGCGGCCGATGCGCACGCGGTGGCGGTAGTGGGTCACCGAGACGCCGAGTTCTCGCGGGAAGGCACGGCTCAGGCGGTAGGGGGAGGCACCGAGCAGGTCGGCGAGGGACATGAGGCTGACGGAGGCGGGGTGCTCGTCGGCGATCGCCTCGCGGGCGGCGGTGACGAGCGCCCGGTCGCGGGCCGAGGACCCCGCCGTGGGCGTCGGCCCGGGCACCGTGCGGGTGACAGCGGTCGCGAGCAGGGTCAGCAGTTCCTCGGTGACGGCGTAGTCGACGTCCCCGGAGCGGGCGGCCGCGAGCATACGCCGGTGGGCGAGGTCGAGCGGGGGATCGACGTAGACCGTCCCCGCCGAAGGCCCGTTCCCGTCCCCGGCCAGGGAGCGCCAGAGCGCCGGCGTCACGCTGATCGACGTGCAGTGGTCGCCGCCCGCGGGATGGGCGAAGCTCTCCTCCTCCCCCGGGGTGCCGACGTAGGCGAGGCTCGTGTCGAGGTCGACGGCCGCCCCGGCGGCCTGGCGGCGGAAGCGGCCGCGCCGTACCAGCACCACACGGTGGTAGCCGCGGACCTCGGGAGGTGACCAGCGGGTGTGGTCGCTGCGGCAGGCGACCGCGCTGATGTCGAAGCCTGGCCGGGTGGCGACGGGTTGGACGGAGAGCACGGTCCGTACGGTACGGGGCGGGTCCGACAACCCCACCCCCGCAAGGATGTTCAAGACCCGGGCGGGGCGGCCGGGCGAGGCTCTTCCCCGAAGCCCGTGGGGCTTCCGGTCGTTCACGATCTCGCGATGTCAGGAGTCCGCTCATGCCCGCTCTCGAACAGCTCACCACCGTGGTCGTCGACTGCGCCGACCCGGTCGCGCTCGCCGACTTCTACCGGAAGGCCACCGGCTGGGAACTCACCCACAGCGACCAGGATTTCTGCTCCCTCAGCGCGGGCAGTGCGGGGCCGGGACTGGCTTTCGTCCGCGTCGAGGGCTACCGGACGCCGGGGTGGCCCGAGGGGAGCGCCCACCTGCATCTCGACTTCACCGTCCCCGACCTGGACCGCGCGGTCGGGGAACTGCTCGCCCTCGGGGCCTCCCGGCCCGCCTTCCAGCCGGGCGAGGGTCAGTGGGTCGTCCTCACCGACCCCGAGGGCGGCCCCTTCTGCCTGATCCCCGCCACGACCGCCACGACCCCCACGGCCCCCACGACCGCCGCCAACTGACCGTCCGAGACGAACGGAGAATCCCCGTGGCAACCATTCACCGAGCTGTCCCGATCGACGCCACCCCCGAAGAGATCTGGGCAGCGATCCGCGACTGGGGTGAGGTCCACCGCAGACTCGCCCCCGGCTTCGTCACCGACACCCACGTCGAAGGCGACGTCCGACGGGTGACCTTCGAGGACGGCACGGTGGTGCGCGAGCTCATCGTCTCGCTGGACGACGACGCCCGGCGCATCGCCTACGCGGTGGTGGACGGCTCCCTGAACGTCTTCCACCACCACGCCTCCATGCAGGTGTTCGCCGACGCCGGCGGCCGCAGCCGCTTCGTCTGGATCACCGACGTGCAGCCGCACGGCCTGGCGGAGCCCATCGCCGCGATGGTCGACCAGGGAGTCCGGACGATCCGCAAGACGCTGGAGGCCACTGCCGCCCCCGCTTCCCGATGACGTCGGGGGCCGATGTCCGGGCGCCGATCCGCGGCTTCGCCTCCGTGGCAGACTGACGGGCTCCTCCGAGCCGCGCGCCCGAGAAGCCTCGGTCTCGGTTCGGCTCTCGTGTCCTCCGCCTCCACGAAGGCCCGGACCGCACCACGCGGCCCGGGCCTTCGTCGTCGCCCGCCACGCGTTCCGGACGTTCCGGCAAGCGGAGCGCGGGGCCGCCCCGGCCTCCTCGGGGTGTTGCGGACATGCTCAAAGCGCCCCTAGCGTGAGTGGCCCCGTTGATCCACTCACACGGAGAGGCAAGCCTTGATGATCCGTCACGTCAGAACCGCGGCACGAGCGGTGCTAGCAGCCGGCCTGCTCGTCACCGGCGCGCTCGCCGGTGCGCCTCCGGCGGCGGCCGCCACGGCGCCGACGGCCCTGACCGCGTCCGACTACACCCTCACCGCGGACTACCACCGGTTCGACACGCTCAACTCGGCCCTCGTCACGACGTTGGGCACCTCCGCCGTGCACACGGTGATGGAGAACGCGAACCACACCCGGCAGGCGCTCCCCTCGTCCTTCTCCGTCGCCGGCCTGTCCACCGGCTTCCGGTTCGACGACGGCGACAACTCCGACTGCCAGAGTGTCCCGCAGGGCATCACGACGAGCCGGGACGCCGTGGGGACGGCGAACAGCGGCAACTACGACGGCCACCAGCTCGTGCTGGTGAGCTGGTACACCAAGGACGGCTGCGACGGCGCCCAGCAGCGCAGCCGGATCACCCTGGCCGACTGGGACGCCACCTACCCCAACACCTACCGCAAGATCCTCCTCGTGGAGCCGACCGGCACCGCGGAGGCGCCGGACTTCAAGGACATCCCGATCCACGCCGGCGGCGTCTCCTGGTACGGCGACTACCTCTACGTCGCCGACACCGGACGCGGGATGCGCGTCTTCGACATGCGCAAGATCCTGAACACCGACACCAGTGGCACCGCCGACCAGATCGGCCGCCAGTCCGGCACCACCTACTACGCCCACAACTACGCCTACGTGCTGCCCCAGGTCGGCACGATCACGGCGCAGACCACCGCCGCCGACAAGCTGGTGTGGTCCTCGGTCTCCCTCGACCGGGTCAGCAAGTCGATCGTGATGGCGGAGTACACCTGCCAGTCGGGCTGCACCGACTACCCCAACCGCCCGCCGAGGGCCGTCCGCTTCCCGTTCGCGACCGGGGCGACGACGTTCGCCGCGACGACGACCGCCAGCCAGGCCCTCCAGCTGCCCTGGTACAGGCTCAACGGCGTGGCCTCCCACAACGGCCGGTGGTGGTTCAACTCCTCGGGCCAGAAGCAGCTCTACTACTGGACCCCGACCGCGGGCCCCTCGACCTTCGCCTGGGTGAGCGGCGGCGAGAGCCTCTCCTACTGGGAGGACGCCACCAACCCCGACCTGCTGTGGTCGCTGCAGGAGACCACGGGCGGACGCAACGTCTTCGCCGTGACCCAGAGCACCTACGGCGGCGGCTGAGCCCCGGGCGCGTGACGAGGGCCGGTCGGGCCCGAAACGGCAGAGACCGCCCCGCCCGACCTCCCGTGCGCCCGCCCCGGCACCCGGCACACCGCCGGGGGCCGGGGCGGCGGTCGGTGGTGGGTGTCCGATTCGTTCAAGACCGGGTGGGTGACGGATGCCTAGCGTGGCGGGCATGGACAGTACACGTGTACCACGGTTCGCCTTCGTCGGGTTGGCCGTTTCGGATGTGGCCGCGTCGGTTGCCTTCTACCGGCGGTTGGGGGTGGGGTTTCCCGAGGGGGCGGAGGGGGAGCCGCACGTCGAGGGCGAGTTGCCGGGCGGGCCGCTCCTGGTGCTCGATGCCGAGGCCACCATTCGGTCGTTCCATCCCGGTTGGCGGCCGCCGAGCGGCGGCACCCGGACGGCGCTGGCGTTCCACTGCGGGAGTCCCGCGGGGGTGGACGCGTTGTACGGGGAGTTGACCGGCGCCGGGTACCACGGGGAGTTGGCGCCGTGGGACGCCTTCTGGGGGCAGCGGTACGCCGTGGTGCACGATCCGGACGGCAACGGGGTGGATCTGCTCGCTCCCCTGCAGGGGAGCCAGGGCGACACCCCCTAGCAGCGCAGCAGCGCGGTCACCGGCAGGCCCGCCAACTGCCGTACGTCGCGGGCCAGGTGGGCCTGGTCCGCGTAGCCGGTGCGGGCCGCCGTGTCGGCCAGCGGGACGCCGCCGCGGGCGAGTGCCAGGGCGCGCTGCATGCGCAGGATCCGGGCGAGGGTCTTGGGACCGTAGCCGAAGGCGGCCAGTGAGCGGCGGTGGAGTTGTCGCGCTCCGAGGCCGACCGTCTCGGCCGTCGCGGCGACGGAGCGTCCGGCGGCGAGCGAGGCGGCCACGGCGCGGACCAGTGGGTCCTCGGGCCGGGCCTCGGCCGCCAGCCGCAGGGCCAGGGCCTCCAGTGCGGCGGCCGGGTCGGGCGCGGCGTCGATGCGTTCGGTGAGGCACCGGACCTCGGAGGAGGGCCGCAGGTCGGCCAACTCGACGCGACGGTCGAGAAGTTCGTGGGCGGGGACGCCGAGCAGCGCGGGGGCGGCGCCGGGGCGGAAGCGTACGCCCGCCCACGGGCCGCGCAGTGCGGGGTCGGGGTGGAAGGCGTGGGTGTCCGGTCCGGCGACCAGCAGCCGGCCCTCCGTCCACAACAGGTCCATGCAGCCGTCGGGCAGGACGGGTAGGGCGGGCAGGACGGCTGTCGGAACGGGCGCCCGGGCCGCACCCGTACGCCCGACGGCGCGCTTCGTCCACACGACCGCGCCGGGCAGCCGGGACGCGCGCTCCTGGTACGCCGAGGACGAGTGCACGGCGTGAGGCTACGCGCCGCGGGCCGGGGACGCGCGCACGCCGATGGCCCCGGCCGCGTTGGGGCGGCCGGGGCCATCGGCCCGGAGGGGGGAGGTCAGCCGACCGGCGAGGACGCGGGCTCCGCCGGCTCCTCGGCCCCCGCGTCGGGGCCCTTCCGCCCGTCGCGCATCAGCACCAGGGTGAGTGCCGCGGCCGCGACGACCGCGAGACCGCCCACCGTGAAGGTGGTGGAGGTGGCGGTGTTGAACGCCTCCCGGGCGGCCGCGACCAGCCCGCCGTCCCCGGTGGAGCCGGCCACCGCGAGCGCCCCGGTGATGTCGTAGCGGGCGGCGTCGGGGGCGGCGTCGGGCATCGCGCCGGTGTAGGTGCTGGAGAGCACGGTGCCGAGGATGGCCACGCCGAGCGCCGCGCCGGACTGCTGGATGGTGTCGTTGAGCGCGGAGCCGACGCCGGCGTGCTCGCTGGGGATGGCGCCCATCAGCGCGTTGGCGGCGGCCGGCATGCCGAGGCCGGAGCCGATGCCGAGCACCAGCATGGCCAGGGCGACCTTGGTGAAGCCGTCGCCGACCGAGAGGGTGGCCAGCAGCCCGAAGCCGCCCGCGATGATCAGCATGCCGATCGAGGTGAGCACCCGCGCCGGGACCTTCTTGCCGAGCACCGCGCCCAGCGCGTTGAACACCAGCGAGGCGATGGCCAGCGGGATGAAGGCGAGGCCGGTGTCGGTGGGCGAGAACTCCAGCACGAACTGGAGGTACTGGGTGAGGACCAGCATCAGTCCGCCGGTGGCGAAGGTCAGCAGGACGAGCGAGAAGCTGGCGCCGGTGAAGACCCGGTTGCGGAACAGCTTCAGCGGCACCATCGGCGAGTCGGTGCGGACCTGCCGGACGGCGAAGCCGACCAGCGCGGCCACGGCGAGGAGGAGCGCGCCGAGGGTGCTCGGGCTGGTGAAGCCGTCCCGGGGCACCACGATGATCGACCAGACCAGGGCCGCCATGCCGACCATCGACAGCACCATGCCCAACAAATCGGGACGGCGCCACGGCCCCTTGGACTCCGGCATCAGCAGCATCGCGGCGAGGATGGCGACCGCCGCGATCGGCACGTTGAGCAGGAAGACCGCGCCCCACCAGAAGTGCGCGATCAGCGCGCCGCCCAGCACCGGACCGCCGACCAGGCCGATCATGGCCACCGCGGTCCAGGCGGCGATCGCCTTCGGGCGCTCCTCGTCGTCGAAGACGGTGATCAGGATGGAGAGCGTGCTCGGCATGACCAGCGCACCGCCGACGCCCATCAGGACGCGCCCGGCGATCAGCTCACCGGGGCTTCCGGCGTACGCCGCGACCAGTGAGGCGGCGCCGAACAGCACGAGGCCGACGATCATCACCTTCCGGCGTCCGAAGCGGTCGGAGAGGCTGCCCGAGGTGAGCAGCAGGCCGGCGAAGACCAGGATGTACGAGTCGATGATCCACTGGATGTCCTGCGCCCCGGCCTTGAGGTCCTCCGCGATCGGCGGGATGGACACCGTGAGCACCATGTTGTCGATCACCAGCACCAGGCTGCTCAGGCAGAGCACGACCAGGATGAGCCAGCGCTGTGGATGACGTTCCACGGCGTTTCCCCCTTTGGACTGCGGATGAACTCCGGATCGGGCGCGGGCCGCTGGCCGCGCGGAAGTCGTCGCGGGCACACCGACCTCCGTCCCCAGGGGTACGGTGTGCGCCGCTCCGAACACTGTACGGACACCGCACACTGTTCGCAACGGCGCACGCCGTTCGATCTCCGCACAATGTTCGGAGTTCCGCACATCGTTCGGTCTCCGCACACCGTTCGCACCGCCGTACACTGTTCGCAGCAGCCGGTGCGGGCTGCGCCGGACCGGACCGGGTCCGGACGACTGGTGAGGAGGGCCCACATGGCGGCCAAATCAGAGGACGGTACGACCCCGGGCATCCCCCTGCCGTGGAGCCGGCCCCAGCGACGGAGGGAGCAGCCCACCCTCAGCCGCGAGCAGATCGTCGCCGAGGCCTTCGCGCTGCTGGACTCCGACGGCATCGAGGCGCTGAGCATGCGCAAGCTCGCCGCCCGACTGAACGCCGGCGCGACCTCGCTCTACACCCACGTCGCCAACAAGGACGAGCTGCTCGCCCTGGTCGTCGACCAGGTCTTCGGCACCCTCCCGCAGCCCCGGGCCGAGGGCTCCGAGGACCCGAAGGCCTGGCGCGCGACGGTCATGGAAAGCGCCGAGAGCATGCGCGCGGCCATCATGCGCCACCCGTGGATGGTCTCGGTGATCGGCGACGTCGGGATGATCTACCTCGGCCCCAACTGGATGCGGCTCTCCGACGCCCTGCTGGCCGTGCTGGAGACGGCCGGCTTCGAGGTCGGCCAGGCGAACGACGCGATGAACGCGGTCATGGGCTACACCATCGGGACCGCCGCCGTGGAGGCCTCCTGGGTGAACGCGCTGGCCCGCAGCGGCCAGGACGAACAGGAGTGGATGAACCAGCTGCTGCCCGCCGTCATCGAGGCCACCAGGGACTTCCCGCGGCTGCACCGGCTGTACACCACCGAGGTTCCGGACGAGGTCGCCGCGGGCCGGGACAGCGGCTTCGCCCGCGGCGTCAACGTCATCCTGGACGGGGTCGAGACGGCTCTGGCCGCCAGCCGCCAGGCCTGAGCACGCCCCCCGGGGGGGGCTCGACTCCCCTCGGGGGATCGACTCCCCTCGGGGGGCAGGCATCTTCGCCCTGGGGGTGCTCAACTCCCGCTGAGCGCCTGCACCTCCGCGTACCCCGGCACCGGACCGACCGGCTCGCCCGCCGCGACGGCCGCCGCCGTGGCCACCGCCGCCGCCAGTGCCGCGCGGTACAGCAGCGAGCCGAGGCTGACCCGGGCCACCCCGAGCGCGGCCAGCTCGGCGAGGCCCGGGACGGCCGGCGTCCAGAGGATGTTGAGCGGGACGGCGAGCGCGCCGACCAGCCGGCCGATGGCCGCCGGATCGGACAGCCCGGGGACGAACACGCCGTCCGCGCCCGCCTGCTGGTAGACGTCCAGGCGCCGGAGCGCCTCCGTCTCGGGGGCGCCCTGCCCGCACCAGTAGGTGTCGGTGCGGGCGTTGACGAACAGCTCCGGCACGGCCGCCTTCACCGCCGCGATCTTCGCGGCATGGCGGGCGGACGGGGTCAGCGAGCCGTCCGCCCGACCGTCCTCCAGGTTGATGCCGACCACCCCGGCCGTCGCCAACTCAACGGCCAGATCGGCGACTTCGTCCGGGTCGTCACTGAAACCGGCCTCCACGTCGACGCTGAGCAGGAAGTCGGCGCAGCCGAGCCGACGCGCCAGCCGTACGGTCTCCGCGCGGGTGGCGGCAGCGCCGTCGGGCAGGCCGGCGACGGCCGCCACGCCCAGGCTGGTGGTGCCGATCGCGGGGTGGCCCTGGGCGGCGAGGGCGAGGGCCGAGGCGTGGTCCCAGGCGTTGGGGAGCAGCAGCGGGCGGCCGGGGCGGTGGTGCAGGGCGGCGAAGGGGGTCATCGGGTCGTCTCCATCTGGTCGTTCGTACGGTCTCCGGCGACGCCGGCCGGGTCGGCGGTAGCGTCCGTTGGGCCGGCGATTGCGTCCGTTGGGCCGGCGGCAGTGTCCGCCGGGTCGGCGGTTGCGCCCGTTGGGCCGGCGGTCGCGCAGGACGTGCTCCCGACCGATTCCGCGTAGTAGTACCCCGCCTCGGCGACGTGCCGGACGAGCTCCCGGAAGCTCCAGCCCGTCCCCGGCGAGTCGTCCAGCCGTTCGTCCGGCAGCACGGCGATCCGCTGCGACCAGATCGCGGCCAGCCGGGTCAGCCGACTGCGGGCCTCGTCCAGGTCGGCGATGGTGAACGGGGCGAGGTCGGCGGGGGTGGTGACGCCGGAGGCGTGCCAGTGGTCGGGCTCGGTCGGCCGGCCGGCCAGTCGGGCCTCCAACTCGGCCAGGTGGTCCAGGAGATGGTCGGCGATGCGGCGAACCGCCTTGTGCGGGGCGTAGGCCCGCCCGTCGGCGTTGACGATCGGGCGACCGTCCCAGACCGTCCAGTCCGCCGCCAGCGCGAGCACGTGATCGACCATCGTCGGTACCAGCGCGGCGAGTTCGCCCTTTCCGAGGTCCCGTACGGACGGCTGCGCAGCAGCGGGCGCATCGGTGTCCGCCGGATCGGAGGCGCCGTACAGGGTGCCCTCGGCGATGACCAGGGCCTGCGAGCGGCCCGGGCAACTCCTGGGCGGCGCACCGAAGGTGAGCGCGACACCCTCGGGCGCGCCGGACTGGGCGGCCGGGATGTCGAGCAGGACGAGCGTCCCGGCCGGTACCGCGACCCCGCCGAGCCCGGTCGCCCGGACGGCGAGCCGACGCATCGTCCGGATCGGCGGGTCCGCGCGCAGCACGCCGGCCAGACCGTCCTCGTGCCGGCGGGCACCCTCGACCAGTGCGGCGGTGGCGTCGCAGGCCTGGACGAGCAGGCCGATCCGGTTCGCGGCGGTCTCCTCGGCCCCGTCCCCCATCGCGGGCAGCAGCCGGGTGACCGCCGCGTCCTGCGCCGGGGAATGCGGACCGTCGGCGAAGTACGCCCGGGAGACGGTCGCGACGTCCCGCGCCACCGCCTCCGGGTCGGCCAGGCCGAGCTCCGCCGCGAGCACCCGGACCACCCGCAGCCGGACGTCGGGCTCGAAGCCGGCGGCCGCGGCCACCCGCAGCCGGTCCGGGTCGAGCCGCTCCAGGTCGGCCAGCACCAGCGCCCGGCGCCGGTCGTGCGGCGCACCCGAGCTGAACCGGGCGACGGTGGAGCGCAGCCAGGCCACCGTGCCGGGGGCGCCGCCGGGCGCCGCGGGTTCGGCGGGCGGCGGGACCAGCGCAGGGTCGGCCAGCGCCGCCGTGACGTCGTCGTAGCGGGAGAAGGTCACGGTCGCGGGGCCGGCGACCGCCGTGGTTTCGCTCATGCCGCCATCGTGGCCCCGGGTCGTTTCGGCGCCGGCCGAACCGTGCCGGGGCGATCCTGGAGGCATGTCCCCGGCTCCGCTCCCCCACGCGGCCCCGCCCCGGCGACCGCCCCGGCCCCCGCACCCGGCCGCGCCCGAACCCCCGCACCCGGCCGCGCCCGAACCTCCGCACCCGGCCGCGTCAGACCTTCCGCACCCGGCCCCACCCGCGATCAGTCCCTCGAACACACCCCCGTGCCCCGACCATGGAGGCATGACGCTAGCCGCCTTCGCCGCCCTGCTCGCCGACCCCACCCGCGCCGCCATCTGCACCGCGCTGCTCGACGGCCGCGCGTGGACCGCCGGCGAGCTGGCCCGGCACGCGCGCGTCGCGCCGTCCACGGCCAGCGAGCACCTGTCCCGGCTGATCGCGGGCGGCCTGCTGGCCGAGGAACGGCAGGGCCGGCACCGGTACGTCCGGCTGGCCACGCCCGCGGTGGCCACGCTGATCGAGGACCTCACCGTCTTCGCCGAGTCCGGCCCCGGCCGCGCGACCGCGCCCCGGACCCTCGGCGAGGCCACCCGGCTGAGCGCCGAGGCCCGCGCCCGTACCTGCTACGACCACCTGGCCGGCCGCCTCGGCGTCGCCGTGTCGGACGCGCTGCTCGCTCGCGGCCTGGTCACCGAGGAGGGCGGGCTGGCCGTCACCGAGCGCGGCCGGGACTGGCTGGCCACGCAGGCGATCGAGCTGCCGCCGCGCTCGGGCCGCCCGGGCGGGCGCCCGGTGGTGCGCGGCTGCCTGGACTGGACGGAGCGCCGCCCGCACCTGGGCGGGGCGCTGGGTGCGGCGCTCTGCCGGGCCGCCCTGGACCGTGCCTGGGTGGAGCGGATCGGCTCCGGCCGGGCGCTTCGGGTCACTCCGGACGGCGGTCGGGCGCTGCGCGAGCTCCTCGGCGTCGAGTTGCCCTGAAGCGTCGAGTGCCTGGTGGCGGGGCATCCACCCGCCACCACCCGCCACACGACCGCCCCCGTCCCGCTCAGCCCATCGTCTTCGCCCCGTCCAGCGACTCCCGGATGATGTCCGCGTGCCCGGCGTGCTGCGAGGTCTCGGCGATCAGGTGCAGCACCACCCGCCGGGCCGACCAGGCCGTCCCCGGCGGGAACCAGGGCGTGACCGGCAGCTCATGGGCGAGGCCGAGGTCGGGCAGGGTCCGGATCAGCTCGTCCGTCTCGTGCGCCACCCGCTCGTACTCGGTGAGCAGTCCGGCGAGCGTGTCGCCCTCCGCCATCCGGAACTGGGCCGCCCAGGCCTCCGCGTCGCCGGGGCCGTGCTCCCCCTCCCTGCCCCGCATCGCCTCCGCTCCGCCGGTGACGAACCGCGCCCAGCGCGCCTCGACCGCCGCCACGTGCTTGATCAGTCCGCCGAGGCTCAGCTCGCTGACCGTGGCGCGTTCGGCCGCCTGCGCGTCGGTGAGGTCCCGGACGGTGCGCCGCAGCAGGCCGCGGTGCTTGTTCAGCGTCTCGACGAGCTCCTCGCGCTCACCCATCGGCAACTCCCCTCGGTCGCACCGTCGTTCAGCACGCTACCCGCCCGCCCCGTCAGGCCTCCACCGTCTTCGGCTGATCGCCGACCGTCCGTCCGAGGTCGATCAGCCCGAAGGCCGCGCCCTGCTGGTCGCCGACCGCCGCGAACCGGCCGAACGGGCTGTCCATCGGCCCGAAGTACACCTTGCCTCCGCGCTCCGTCAGCCGTCCGATCGCGGCGTCGGTGTCGTCCACCGCGAAGTAGACGCTGACGTACGAGGGCGCCTCGGGCGGCAGGAAGTCCCCTTCCGCGCCCATCCGGCCCAGCACCGGCCGGTCGCCGACCTGGAACAGCCGGTAGTCGAAGTCCCCGCCCTCCATCTTCCGCACGCCGTACGGGAACACGGCCGGGAAGAAGGCGTCCGCCTTCGCGGGCTCGCGGGTCACCAGCTCGGCCCAGCTGTAGGCGCCGGGCTCACCCTGTTTCTCGAAGCCCTCGTGCCGCCCGGCCTGCCAGACCCCGAACACCACGCCCGCCGGGTCCTTGGCGATCACCATCGTGCCGAAGTCGCCGACCTGCAGCGGCCCCATGGCCACCTCCCCGCCGTTGGCGCGGATCCGCGCCGCAGTAGCTCCGGCGTCCGGCGAGGCCAGGTACAGGCACCAGGCGGACTTGGCCTCCGCGCCGGGCATCGGCGGCACGATCGCGGCGACCGCCTTGCCGCCCGAGTACGCCTGGGTGTAGTTGCCGAACTCCGACGAGCTCTCGCCGAAGGTCCAGCCCAGCACGTGGCCGTAGAAGGCCTTCGCGCCCTCCAGGTCGGTGAACATCGCGTCGGCCCAGCAGGGCGTGCCCTCAGGTAGCGCGGCCATCTCTCTGCCCTCGTGTGTGGCGAAGTGCGCGCGCCGGGAGGGCGCGTGCCGCCCCCGGTTCGCCAGCCTAGCCACGACGCGGCGCACCCGCACGGGATGGCCCGCGCGGGTGCGCCGTGCGACGTCAGCCGTTCGCCGACAGGCGCAGCGAGGCCGTCCCCAGGCCGGTCGGGCCGAGCGGCACCGGGGGCATCGCCGAGGCCGTGGGCACCGAGGGCGCCACCGGCACCGCCGGCCCCGTAGGCGCCTCGGCGGCCGCCGCCGTGGCCGCCCGCCGGGCCCGCGAGGCCTCCGCCAGGTCCCGTCCCGCGCCGAAGTGCCGCTCCAGGTCGGCCGTCCCGTACCGCCGGCAGCCCTCGTGCCAACTCAGGATGCCCGCGAGCCAGTTCTGCAGTTCGCCCACGTATCCGTCGAGCAGCTCCCGGGCCGCCTGCTCCAGCCCGAAGTCCGCGTACATGACCGGGAGTTCCTTCTGCGCGACGTGCTGGAACTGGTCCAGCCGCGAGTGCATCAGGTCGTCGACGATCCGGACCGCCGATTCGTAGTCGCAGTTGAAGAAGTTCTGCACCACCAGGACGGTGTTGTGCAGCTCGCCCTCGTACTCGACTTCCTTCTGGTACGAGAAGAGGTCGTTCATCATGCACGCGTAGTCCATCGCGGAGCTCTCCAGCGCGCGCATCGAGCCGTGGTCGTACACCTCCGGCGGCACGGACTCCCCGTGGCCGAGGCGGGAGAGGCTCGTGGTGAGCTCGGAGCCGAAGGTGGAGCGGCGCATCTCCAGGTAGTCCACCGGGTCCGGGATCCGGTTCTGGATCTGGTTGGCCAGCTCCCAGATCCAGCTGTCCAGCATCGCCTCGACCGCCGTCCGGAACCGGCCCCTGGCCTCGACGGTCATCGGGCCGGCGGTGCGCTCCCAGATGTCGGCGAGGCCGCGCTCCAGCGCGTTGGCGGGCTCCGGCGCGGGGGTGCCGTCCACCGGCATGAACAGCGACAGCCGCGCGTTGGCGGCCTTGGCGCCGCCCAGGTCACGGGTGTGCCCGAAGGCCCGGGGGTAGTAGTCGTCGGCCCAGGTGCCCCAGGCCAACCAGGCCGAGGCGATGTCGAGTTGGTCGGCCGTGGCGTCCGGGTGGATGCCGGCCGCGCAGAGCGGGAGGTCGTAGTCGCGCATCGACGCGGCGTCCCAGATGCCGGACGCGGGGGCGCCCGGCTCCGCCGAGAGCAGTCCCATCCGCTCCGCCCACTCGACCACGCGCTCCCGGGCGCCGTCCAGGTGGGGGCTCAGCCGGAGTTCGTACGGCAGCCTGAACTCGGGCAACCTGGAGGGCCCGACAGCCCGGTACGGCACGTGGCCGTACGACCGCGCCCGCCGCCCCTCCGGGCCCGCCGCGCCCCTGGCCACCGCCGTCGCGCGCTTCCCCACCGAGGCCGCCGCGACTGCCGGGTCTGCCGGGGCCGTCATGGCGGTGCTGCGCAGGATGTCCAGTGCCGAGGTGCCGATGCCCCCGATCGCGTACTGGTCCCACCAGTTGCCGCCCCCGGACCCGCCCGATCCGGGCGCCACCTCACCGCCCGAACCCCCGGCCGCCCCACCACCGTTCATGTACCGGCTGGAGCGCAGGTGCCACTCGTGCCCACCGGACTGCCAGTCCTGGAGGCCCTTGACGTACGCCATCACCCGGGCGCGGCCCGCCGGGTCGAGCCCGGTCTCCGCGAACAGCACCGGCAGTTCGGTGAACACGGTGTTCTCGAACTGCTGGAGCCGTGAGGTGAGCAGGTCGTTGACCGCCTCGGCTGCCTCCTGGGTGGAGCACTCCAGGAACCGCTCCAGCACCAGGACGCCGTTGCTCAGCTCGCCCTCGTCCTCAACCTCCCGCTGGTACGAGAAGATGTCGTTGCGCAGGTGCACGCTGTCGGAGAAGGCGTCCATCAGCACCCGCAGCGCCCGCGAGCCCGACACCTCCTGCGGCACCTCGGCGTCGGCCGCGTACTCGACCAGTTGCGCGGACCAGGGCGCGCCGCCGACCTTGCGGCGCATCTCGATGTACTCGACCGGGTTCGCCACCCGGCCCTCGCCGATGTTGGCGAGCTCCCACAGCGACTCGTTCAGCAGGTTCCGGGTGCTCGCGGCGAACCGGATCCGCCAGTCCTCGCCCATCGCCGGCACGGTGCGCCGCCACAGGTCGGCCAGCCCCGCCTCGACCGGGTTCTCCGGCTCGGGCAGCTCGGCGCCCGGGTCGGCCGGCATGAACAGCGGCAGCCGGTCGAGGTGGGCCTTACCCGCCTCGCGGTCGTTGGTGCGCTTGAACATGTCGAGGAAGTAGTCGTCGAAGAAGAAGACCCACACGTACCAGTCGGTGACCAGCGACAGCGCCTCGGCCGACGCGTCGGGGTGGGTGTACGCGCAGAGCAGGCCGTAGTCGTGGGCGTCCAGGTCGGCCTGATCCCAGATTCCTGATCCCTCCAGCATCCCCATCTTCCGGGCCCAGGCGGTGGAGTGGGCCCGCGCCTCGTCCAGATGGGGGTTGAGGCGTGCCGGGTGCGGCACGTAGAAGGACGGCAGTTCGAACGGCTGGGTCACGGCGGGCGGGCCTTTCTGGACGCGTCGGGTGGACCAAGAATGACCCGCCGTCAGGTCACCGCATCGGCACAACCAAAATAGTCATATGAAATGACTCGCCATGCCCACCCGAATCCACCCACCCGGCCGAGCGCCCTCCCCGCCCCGCACGCCCCGACAACCGCCCCCACACGCAAGGCCCGTAGGGGCGGCCCCGATTCAGGACGCGAGGCCGAGGGCGATGGAGGCCGCGGCGGGCGCCAGGTAGAGGAGGGGGAAGGGGACGTGGGCATAGGCGCGGGCACGCAGGACGGTGAGCACGGCGCCGAGGAAGTAGAGGACCACTCCGACCGCGGCCGCGTAGCCGACGGCCGGGACGGCGAGGCCGGCCAGCAGGCCGAGGGCTCCGGCCGCCTTGGCGAAGCCGAGCCAGGGCCACCAGGCGCGCGGGACGCCGTAGTCGGCGAGGGGCTTCACGACGTACTCGGCGCCGGCGAAGACGGAGTAGGCCGAGAAGCCGACCATGAGGGCGCCGAGGACGGTGACGACGGTGTGGGCGACGGACATTGGAGTGCTCCTCATTCGACGGCTGTTCGGTTCGACACTCCCCTGACCCGCGACACCCGACGGATGTGACGGACGCGGGCAAAAAATATTCCGCGCCACTCCGCCGTTGTCCTCGACAACCGCTCCGCCAACGAACTATGCAGCTCCGGCAAGGCCTTGAAGAGACAAGACTTCCCCGGTCACGGGCGTGTTGACTGCGTACGGCAACGCCGCTTCCACCAGACTGGGCGCCGACCCGACGTCAACTCCGAGGAGGGCAAGCCCATGGACGTCACCGTTCGGCTCGCACAGCAGCCCGAGGCCGACGAACTGCTCGGACGCAGCGCGCTCGCCGCGCTCGTCGGCATGCTGCTGGACCAGCAGGTCCCGATGGAGTGGGCGTTCACCGGCCCACTGACCATCGCCCAGCGCCTCGGCCACGACGACCTGGACGCCCACGAGATCGCCACCTACAACCCGGAGGAGTTCGTCGCGCTCCTCTCCGCGAAGCCCGCGGTCCACCGCTACCCGGCCGCGATGGCCAAGCGGGTGCAGCAGCTCTGCCAGTTCCTCGTCGCACAGTACGACGGCGACGCCGCCGCGCTCTGGAAGAACGTCCGCACCGGCAAGGAGCTGCTCAGCCGCCTCAACGCCCTGCCCGGCTTCGGCAAGCAGAAGTCGCAGATCTTCCTGGCCCTGCTCGGCAAGCAGTACGGGGTACGGCCGGAGGGCTGGCGCGAGGCGGCCGGGGTGTACGGCGAGGAGGGCGCGCACCGCTCGGTGGCCGACATCACCGGGCCCGAATCCCTCACCCTGGTACGGGAGTTCAAGCAGGAGGTGAAGCGCGCGGCGAAGGAGGCCAAGGCCGCCGCCAAGCCGCGCACCACCACCCGCGCGTCCGTCGCCCCCACCGCCGCCCCGACCGGTGCGCGCTGATCACCGACCGACCGAACCGACTGGCCAGACCGATCAGACCGGCCGGACCGACCCACCCGACCGCCCACCCCGCCGGCCGTACGCCGACCGGGCCCTCCCAGAGCGCGACGCGGGCCCCGGCCGCGCCGCGCGACCGGGGCCCGCGCACGGGAGCACTCCGTCAGAGCAGGACCGGCTCCTGCTCCTCCGCGGTGGAACCGGCCGAGCCGTCGGCACCGACCGATCCGGCCGCCGACCCGGCCACCGCAACGGCTGACCCGGCCGCCTTGCGCCGCCGCGGCAGCGCGAACATCAGCAGGAACACCACGAGCAGCACCCCGGCGACCCACCACATCGCGTGCACGAAGGCCCCGCCGAACGCCGTCCCGAGCGCCTCCGGCGCGACCACGTCGTCCATCGCCCCGAAGAAGGCCACCGAGACCAGGCCGAGCCCGAGCGCGTTGCCCACCTGCTGCACGGTGTTGATCAGCCCGGACGCCGAACCGGCGTGCTCGCGCGGCACCTCCGCCAGCACCGCGTCGGTGATCGGCGCGACGATCAGCCCCATGCCGAGGCCCATCACCACCAGCGGCAGCGCCATCTGCCAGGCCGTGATCGCCGTCCCGTACCGGTCCGCCTCCCAGATGTAGACGAGCACGCCCGCCGCCATCACCAGCGCGCCGGTCTGCAGCACCTTCCGCCCGAACCGCGGCACCAGCTTCTGCACCGACAGCCCGGCCGCCGTGGAGACCGCGATCGAGAACGGGATGCCGGTCGCACCGGCCTTGAGCGGGCTCCAGCCCAGCCCCACCTGCATGTAGAGGGTCCAGACCAGGAAGTAGATGCCGAGCGCCACGCCGAAGGCCAGCTGCACGCAGATCCCGGCCGCGAAGGACTTCACCCTGAACAGCGCCAGCTCCACCAGCGGCGAACCGTCCCGCCGCGTCTTGACCCGCTCGTACACCACGAACAGCGCGAACACCGGCAGGCTGCCGGCCATCGACAGGTAGCCCCACAGCGGCCAGCCGGCCTCCCGGCCGTGCGTCAGCGGGTAGATCAGCATCAGCAGGCCGAGGCTGGCCAGCGCCACGCCCACCAGGTCCAGCTTCAGCGCCTGGTCGGCCTTCGACTCGTCGATGAAGCGGCGGCCGAGCAGCAGCCCGGCGATTCCGACCGGCAGGTTGATCAGGAAGATCGGGCGCCAGGCCAGGCCGAACAGGTCCCACTCGGTGAGCAGCGCGCCGATCAGCGGGCCGGAGACCGCGCCCAGGCCGACCACGGCGCCGAACAGGCCGAACACCTTGCCGCGCTCCTCCGCCGGGAAGGTCGCGTGGATGATCGACAGCACCTGCGGCACCATCAGCGCCGCCGTCCCGCCCTGGAGCAGTCGGGTCGCGACCAGCATCTCCGGGCCGGAGGCCAGCCCGCACAGCGCCGAGGCCAGCGTGAAGCCGCCGATCCCGATCAGGAACACCCGCTTGCGGCCGTGGATGTCGCCCAGCCGGCCGCCGGTGATCAGGCCGATCGCGAAGGCCAGCGCGTAGCCGCCGGTGACCCACTGGATGGCGCTGAAGGAGGCGCCGGTGTCCTGCTGGATGCTCGGGATCGCGATGTTGACGATGGTCACGTCCACCAGGTCCATGAAGGAGGCGACCATCACGATCGTCAGCGCGATCCACCTCCGCCGGTCCGCTGCCGCGGTGCTCATTCGGTTGTCCTCTTTCTTACGCACGTCCGGGACGCTCTTCTCCACGCCCATGACAGTACGGGGCATGTAGGTCAGAAGCTGTCCCAGTTGGCAGCCGCCACCGCCGCTCTCCGGGACGGCATGCTGGACGGCATGACCGACACCCCGGCCCGGCTGCTGAGCCTCCTGTCCCTGCTCCAGACGCCGCGCGAGTGGCCCGGCAGCGAGCTCGCCGAACGTCTCGGCGTCAGCCCCCGCACCATCCGGCGCGACATCGACCGGCTGCGCGAGCTCGGCTACCCGGTGCGGGCCAGCATGGGCGCGGACGGCGGCTACCGGCTGGTCGCGGGCACGGCGATGCCCCCGCTGCTGCTGGACGACGAGGAGGCGGTGGCCATCGCGGTCGGGCTCCGCGCGGCGGCCGGGCACGCCGTGGTCGGCATCGAGGAGGCCTCGGTACGGGCACTCGGCAAGCTGCTCCAGGTGCTGCCGGGCCGGCTGCGGCACCGGGTCGGGACGCTCAACTCCGCGACCGTGCCGCTGCTCACCGGGGACGGCCCGACCGTCGACCCGGAGGACCTCACCGTGCTCGCCCGCGCCGTCACCGCCCGGGAACGGCTGCGCTTCGGCTACCGGGCGTACGACGGCGCCGAGACCAACCGACAGGTCGAGCCCGAGCGGCTGGTCTCGGTCGGCCGCCGCTGGTACCTGGTCGGCTACGACCTGGACCGCTCGGACTGGCGGCTCTTCCGGGTCGACCGGGTGAGCGGCCCGGCCACCACCGGCGTGCGCTTCACCCCGCGCCCGCTGCCCGCCGAGGACGCCGCCGCGTACGTGGCGGGCAAGCTGCGCCGCCCGTCACCGAGCGGCACCGTGGTCGCCACCGTGCACGCCCCCGCCGAGCGGGTCCGCCACAGCCTGCGGCCGGGCGACGCGGAGGTCGAGCCGATCGACGCGCACAGCTGCCGGCTCCGCTCCCGCTCGGACTCGCTGGAGTGGACGGCGATGCGGCTGCTGTCGCTGGACTGCGCCTTCGAGGTGCACGAGCCGCCGGCGCTGCGCGAGCACCTGCGCCGGCTCGCCGCCCGCGCCCAGCACGCGGCGGGGGATCAGGCCCAGGCCCAGGCCTAGACCCCGACCCGGTACCAGCCGTTGCCGGAGCGGAACCAGAGCACGCCGTCCCGGCCGTACGCGCGCTCCCGGTCGAGCTCCCCGAGGCCGCCCACCCGCTCACGGCGCACCTCCCGCCAGCCCTTCCGGCTCTCCCGCTCGCAGCGCAGCAGCTCGCCGCCGGGCTGGAGGAACACGGCGCGGTCCCCGGCGATCGCGAAGCCCACCGGTTGCCGGGCCGGGAGCCGCATGACGACGGGCTCGCCCTCGGCGGGGTCGATCCCGGTGAGGTGGCTGCGCTCCCCGTACCAGGCCAGCCAGGTCCGCCGTCCCTCGGTGGCGGCGGCGAGACCCTCCAGCGGTTCGTCGCCCAGCTCCCTGAAGTCCGGCCGCCAGACGATCCGCCCGGCGGTGTCCAGCCCGAGCAGGCCGCACCGGGCCAGCGGGTTGTCGCCGTAGTTGCCCTCGTCCCCGAAGGCCAGCCAGATCCGGCCGTCCCGGTCGGTGGTCAACGCCTGGACGTCGTCGCCGAGTTGCAGCTCCCGGGCCGGACTGCCGTCCGGCCCGAACACCAGGCCGTTGCGCTCCCAGCCGTCCGCCGACTCCTCGGCCCGACGCCCGGCCAGCAGCACCCGCCCGCCCGGCAGCAGCGCCAGGAGGTCGGGCGGGACCCCGACCCCGGCCAGCGGCACCCGCCACTCGCCCTGCGGGCCGCGCACCACCACCTCGCCGTCGAACGGCAGCCGGGCGTACGGCCACGATCCGGCCGGCGCCGCGTACTGCTCCGGCACCACCAGGACGGCCAGTTCCCCGCCCGGCCCGACCGTCCAGGTCAGGGCCCGGCGGCCGGCCCGGACGTCCTCCTCGGGCAGCCGCCAGACCTCGACCGGACGATCGGACACGGCCAAGGCTCAGACCCCGTACTCGGCGGTCAGCAGCGCCCGGCCCAGGGTGTGGAAGGTGAGGTTGAAGCCCACCTGGGCCGGCGGGGTGTCGGCGGCGACGTCCAGCTTCTCGACGTCCAACGCGTGCACCGCGAAGACGTAGCGGTGCGGGGCGCCGGGCGGCGGGGCGGCGCCGTCGTACCGGTTGGACGGGAAGTCGTTGCGGCCGTGGAAGGAGGCCCCGCCGGGCAGGTCGGCGTCCGAGGACCCGGCGCCGCGCGGCAGCTCGGCGGTGTCGGCGGGCAGGCCGAGGGCGAGCCAGTGCCACCAGCCGGAGCCGGTCGGCGCGTCCGGGTCGTAGCAGGTGACCGCGATGCTCCGGGTGCCCTCCGGCAGGCCCGACCAGGACAGCTGCGGCGAGAGGTTGCCGCCGGCGTGGATGAACTCCTGCCCCAACGTGCCGCCTTCGGTGATGTCCTGGCTGCTCAGCCGGAACGACGGCACCTTCGGCAGGAACTCGTACGGCAGCGGCGGGCGATTGCTCATGGGGTGTGCCACCTCTCACGGTCGGAATGACAGAGGTCACTGTAATGGGGTGCACGCACGCTCCCGGCGCCCCTAGAGTCGGTGGCATGGCCGCCAAATTCGCCCAGTTGTTCGCAGACTCCCGCCGCGCGCTGTTCACGATGCTCGGCGTCCAGGCCGTCATCTGGTCGGTGCAGGTGGCCAACTGGCTGGGCGACTACGGGCTGTCGCGGGAGTTCGGCCTCCGCTCGGAGCAGGTCGGCGACCTGCCGGAGATGTTCACCTCGCCGTTCCTGCACTTCAGTTGGAGCCACATCGAGGCCAACTCCTGGCCGCTGTTCGTGCTCGGCTTCCTGTCCGCCTACCGGGGCATGCGGAAGTTCCTGCTGGCCAGCCTGGTGATCGCGGTGTCCGGCGGCCTGCTGGTCTGGCTGCTGGAGAGCCCGAACACCGTGACGGCCGGCGCGAGCGGCATGGTCTACGGCTACCTGGGCTACGTGGTGCTGCGCGGCGTCCTGGACCGCAACGTGCTGGACGCGGTGGTCGGTATCGTCGTCGCGGTGGTCTACTCGACCATCCTGATCGGGGTGCTGCCGGTCACCCCCGGCGTCAGCTGGCTGGGCCACCTCGGCGGGCTGATCGGCGGACTGGCCGCCGCCTTCCTGCTCCGCGACCAGCCGGCCTCGAAGCGGGCCACGCAGTCGGCCGCGAAGCAGGCAAGCACCCCGGACAGCCCGGGAACCGCCCTGCTCAAGCAGCTGGACGAGCTCGGCCTGTAGCCCGCGCCGCGGCCGCCCCGCGGCCGGCGCCACAGCCGGCCGCGGCCCCCGTAACCCACCCGGGCCATCAGGTATAGACCAATCCCGACGCCTGCGGATAGCGTGGACGGCCCACCCTCCCCCAGCTCCGGAGCCGCACCGTGGAGTCGTCCGTCCTCGCCTTCGCCACCGACCTGCTCGACGAGGGCGCCGACACCTTCTTCGGCAACCTCACCGACCGCGCCGGGGTCGGCGGCGTGACCCTCGCCTCGGTCTACCACGAGGCCCGCGACGTCTTCCCGCACAACCCCCGCCGGGTGCTCCGCTACCTGGAGCCGGGCGCGGCGTACTTCCGCCCCGACCCGGTCCGCTGGCTGGGCCGCCGCCTCGTGCCCGTGCCGTCCACCGCGATCGGCGAGCGCGACCCCTTCGCCGAGGCCGCCGAGGAGGCCCGCCGCCGCGGCCTGAAGCTGCACGCCTGGACGGTCTTCTGCCACAACGACCGGCTCGGCTTCGCCCACCCCGACTGCGCCCCGGCCAACGCCTTCGGCGACCGCCACCTCACCGAGCTCTGCCCGGCGAACCCGGAGGTCAGGGAGTACGCACTGACCCTGGTCGCCGAACTGGCCCGGTACGGCGTGGACGCGATCCGCGCCGAGTCCCTGCACTTCCACGGCCTGCGCCACGGCTACCACCACGAGCGCTACTTCGAGGAGCTGGGCCCGACCGCCGAGGCCCTGCTCGGGGTCTGCTTCTGCCCGCACTGCCGCACCGCCGCCACCGCCGCCGGGGTCCCGGCCGAGGAGGTGGCCGAGGCGGTCCGCACCGAGCTGCGCCGCCGGCTGGCCGACGAGGCCGCGGCCGCCGAGCCGGCCGACCTGAGCGCCCTCGCCGACGGCGCCTTCGCCGCCTACGTGGACGCCTCCGCCGCCACCGTCACCTCGCTGGCCGCCGACCTCACCGAGCAGGCCCGCCGGCACGGCATGCGGCTGAGCTTCATGGACGGCGGCGGCCCGGGCAGGGGCTGGCTCGCCGGCATCGACCTGCCCGCCCTCGCGCAGGTCACCGACCAGGTCGAGACCCTCGGCTACGAGCGGACCCCGGAGGCCGTCCGGGAGAAGATCGCCGCCTTCGCCCTGCACGGCGTCCGCCCGCGGTCCATGGCGGTGATCCTGCGCCCGATGTCCTCCGACTGCGACGGCCCGGAGAACCTCGCCGCCAAGATCACCACCCTGCGCGAACTCGGCGTCCCCGAGGTGGAGTTCTACCACTACGGCCTGATGCGGCTGTCCTCCCTGGACCGGATCGGCGCCGCGCTCGCCGGCTGACCGCCCGGCGCCCCGGGCAGCCGGGCAGCCGGACACCGCCGCCCACCCGGCCGCTCAGCGGCGCCGCTTGGACGTCCCGAAGAGGCTCGACCGGCGCCGCCTCCGGCCTGGGGGCGCGCGCCATCAGCTTCTCGTACGCCGACTCCCGCTCGATCGCGTCCCGGTAGCGCGCCGTCAGCGGCGAGGTGTCCACCACCGCCCGCAGGGCCGCCGCCTCGATCGGCCCCGTCAGCGACCGCGACGCCCGCAGCCCGGTCGCCGCGACCGGTGTCGGCGCGCCCCGCTCGGAGAGCTGCTCGGCGATCAGCTGGACGGTCTTGGTCGTGCCGGTGCCGGCGGCCCCGGCGACCAGCCCGTGCCGGTTGAGCGCGCCCAGCGGGATGCGCACCCGGGCGTCCGGGTACGCGGCGCCGTCCACTTCTGAGCGGATCGGAACGCTTCGGAACGCTTCTGCACCGGCGCGGAACCCGATCGGCACCGGGCGATGTTCGCGACATTTCCCATCAAACAGCCGCATTCGTCCATGCGCAGTTCACACCGGCGCGCGTGGCGGCGCCGCGGCTGCTGCGCCATCCGCCGCCCAAACGGTAGGCTTTCCGTGTGATCTTCAAGCGCATCGGCAATGGGCGGCCGTACCCGGATCACGGCCGGACGAGCACCCGCCAGTGGGCTGACGTCGCCCCGCGCCCGGTGCGACTCGACCAGCTGGTGACCACCAAGGGTCAACTCGACCTCGAAACCCTTCTGGCCGAGGACTCGACGTTCTACGGGGACCTCTTCGCCCACGTGGTGAAGTGGCACGGCGACCTCTACCTGGAGGACGGTCTGCACAGGGCCGTCCGCGCGGCGCTGCAGCAGCGCCAGGTGCTGCACGCCCGTGTCCTCGAAATGGAGTGACGGGCCCCACCCCGGGGCCGTCCCTCCCGCACGGACCTTCCGGACCGCCCCCCGCCACCCGGCGGAGGGCGGTCCGTCCGTACCCCGGTACCCCCTTTCGGGTACCGGGGTACGCCAGATGATGATCGTTTAGTACCTTCGAAGCCGTACGGCACTACGCTGCTGACTACGGCCGCGACCAGGGGATTCCGCCCGCACCGGGGGAGGTCCCCACCCGGCCGATCCGTCATCCCGACCCCGCCCTGGCACGAGGGGGAGACAAACCGTGAGCATGTTGACTCCCCGAGGCCTCAAGGGGAAGCAGTACCGCGTCACCGGCAACACCTACCCGCGGTTGGGCCGGCCCCCGAAGAAGAGCCGCAAGGTGGTCGCCACACTCGCCGGCCTGCTCGCCCTGGCCCTGGTCGCGCTCGGCGGCGTGCAGCTGTACGACATCTTCACCGGCAGGAACAAGAACGCCTCGGCGCAGGCCTGCGCGACCCCGTCCGGCAAGGCCCTGGCCGCCCCGACCCCGGGGGCCGCCCCGGGCGCCCCCGCCGCCGGTGCGCCGGCCGCCGGGCAGGGCGACCCGAACGCCGTCCCGCAGCCCACCGCGGTCACCGTGAACATCTACAACGCCACCACCAAGGCCGGTCTGGCCGGCCGGACGGCCGAGGAGTTCAAGAAGCGCGGCTTCGTCATCGGCAAGGTCGGCAACGCCCCGGCCGAGCTGGACAAGAAGGTGCCCGGCACCGCCCAGGTGATCGCCGGTCCGACCGGCGCCGGCGCGGGCACCCTGGTCAGCTCGCAGATCGCCGGGGCCGCCGTCACCGCCGACGCCCGCACCGACGCCAGCGTGGACTTCGTGATCGGCGACAGCTACAACGCCCTGCTGGACGAGACCCAGGTGGCCGCCGCCCTCGCGCTGGCCACCAAGCCCTCCCCCACCCCGACCGCCACCGGCAGCTGCTGACCCACCGGACGGACGGACAGGAGAGCCCCCGGCAGACGCAGCGCCGGGGGCTCTCGGTGTTCGGTGGTTCGGGTGGGCAGGCTCAGCCGGCCGTGCCGTAGAGCCGGTCGCCCGCGTCGCCCAGGCCGGGGACGATGTAGCCGTTCTCGTTGAGCCGCTCGTCCAGGGCGGCGGTGACCACGGTGACCGGCAGGTCCGCCAGCTCCCGTCGCATCACCTCGACGCCCTCGGGGGAGGCCAGCAGCACCACGGCGGTGACGTCGGTCGCGCCGCGCTCGATCAGCATCCTGATCGCGGCGACCAGGGTGCCGCCGGTGGCCAGCATCGGGTCGAGCACGTAGACCTGGCGGCCGGAGAGGTCGTCCGGCATCCGGGTGGCGTAGGTGGAGGCCTCGAGGGTCTCCTCGTTGCGGACCATGCCGAGGAAGCCGACCTCGGCGGTCGGCAGCAGGCGGGTCATCCCGTCCAGCATGCCGAGGCCGGCCCGCAGGATCGGGACCACCAGCGGGCGCGGGTAGCTGAGCCGGGTACCCAGCGTGACCGCCACGGGCGTGGTGATCTCCACCTCGTCGGTGCGGACGTCCCGGGTGGCCTCGTACGCGAGGAGGGTCACCAGCTCGTCGGTCAGGCGACGGAAGGTCGGCGAGTCGGTGCGCTCGTCGCGCAGGGTGGAGAGCTTGTGGGCGACCAGGGGGTGGTCGACGACGTGGAGACGCATGTATCGAGGTTAGCCCGCTCCTGGACGGGTGTACGACTCGCCGTGCCCCACCCGCGCGCCGGTGCGGGTGACACGCCGGTGACACGCCGTGACCCGCCGTGGCTGTCCGGACGGAAGTGCCTTCTGTGGTATCAACCGGGCCGTTCTGGGAATGTCACGTCTTATGACGAGCAACCCGAACGCCGGGGACGGCTCGATGGACGAGCCCTTCGACGGGGCGGGCCGCAGCCAGGGCCCGCCGTACGACCACCCGGAGACCGAGGCGGAGCGCCGCAGGCGGCGGGCCGTCTTCCTGCGTGAGCTCACCGAGGCGCGCGAACTGCGGGAGCGGGTCCAGCCCCGGCGGACCAAGGAGCGGCGGATGCGCGAGGCGATGCGGATGCGAACCTTCCGGATCTGACACGGCCCGGAGGCGCCCCCGGCCCGTCCTGACGCGATCCTGACGCGCACCCGGCGCGGCCCCCGGACCGCCCGCGATCGGCGGCGGCGGCCCCGTTCCGGCGTTCGGAGCAAATTTCGACCGGCTTCGGACCGCCCCGGCCGGAAAACGCCCTCCGCCACCCGGTCCTTCCGACACGACCTGCAAAGACGCGCTGCCGAACACCCCCCGCGAGGGCGGGCTTTCTGTCACGATTCCGATGGGACGGTCCGAACAAGCGGACCGCCTCTGGCGCGGGGGCGGCCAGTTTTCCGCGTTGCCCGTGCGCGCCGACAGCCGAGACCGATGATCTTGGGAGTGTCCCTGGTGGCGTACTTCGCTGCAGTGCTTGCTCGCACCGAGGACGGGTGGGATGTGAGCGAGACGGAGCTCGACGACGTCGAAACCCTGGCCGATCTGGCCGACCTGGCCCGCGACTCCACCCAGGACGACGACAGCGTCCTGATCTTCATCGAACAGGAGGACGCCTGGTTCGCCATCGTCCGCGTGGACGGCGAGGAGGACCCGCGGATCTTCGTGTCGGACGGCGCCGCGGCCGCCCGCAGCTCCTACGGCTCCGTCCTCACCGACGAGTTGGTCGACCAGGCCGGAGAGAGCGAGTTCGGCGACCTGGACCACCTGCTGGACGAGGCCGAGGAGGCCGAGGAGCAGGACGAGGAGGAGGCCGACGTCCGCGGCGGCGTCCCGGTCGGCCCGCTCGGCGACGCCCACCTGCTCACCGAGTTCGGCCTCGCCTCCGAGGAACTGCTCGCGCTCAGCGGCGAGGGCGCGGTGCCGGGCGACGCCCTGGAGGAGATCGCCGAGGCCCTCGGCTGCGGCGAGGTCCTGGAGGCCGTCCGGTAGCGGGTCGGCCGTGCCGGTGTCCGCCACCGGATACCCGACACTGGATGCCATGCAGCCCGCCACCTCGCTGACCGTCCCGCACGTCCCCCCGCTGCCCGCCCCCGTCCGCCCCGACCCGGTCCGCGACCGCTGGGCGGCGCCGATGCGCCTCGCCATCGCCGAGGCCGCGCTGGCGCCGGCCACCGGGGACGTACCCGTCGGGGCACTCGTCCTGGGCCCGGACGGCCGGGTGATCGGGCGCGGCCACAACGAGCGCGAGGCGGTCGGCGACCCGACCGCGCACGCCGAGGTGGTCGCGATCCGGCAGGCGGCCGAGCAGATCGGAGAGTGGCGGCTGAGCGGCTGCACGCTGGTCGTCACGCTGGAGCCGTGCACGATGTGTGCCGGGGCCATCGTGCTGTCCCGGATCGACCGGGTGGTCTACGGCGCCCTCGACGAGAAGGCCGGCGCGGCCGGCTCGCTCTTCGACGTGATGCGCGACCGCCGGCTCAACCACCGCCCCGAGGTGGTCTGGGGCGTCCTCGCCGAGGAGTGCGGCGAGCAGCTGCGCGCCTTCTTCGACACCCACCGCTGAACACCCGCTGAACACCCGCCGCCGAGGGCCCGCCGGACGCCGCGGCGATACGGATTTCGTGACTGCGCCACCCCTCCGGTAGAGTTCCTCTCGGTAGCGTGTCCGAGCGGCCAAAGGAGCACGCCTCGAAAGCGTGTGTGGGGGCAACTCCACCGTGGGTTCGAATCCCACCGCTACCGCTCGAAAGCCCGAGGGCCCGTCCGATCCGGACGGGCCCTCGGCGTTTGTCGGGTCGGTGCGCCGCCCACCGGCGCCGTGCACGGGTCGGCGCGGACACGGGAGCGGGAACGAAAACGGCTCCGTACCCCGGGCCGATGACCACCGGTGCCCGGTCCGTACGGAGCCTGGAGGGGGGAGCGGCTCGGGGGGACTGACCGCTCCCCCGACGGAGTCCCACAACCGGCGCCGCGTCGGGGGGAAGCCGCGGCCACCGGTCCCACAGCGGGGAGCTCCGGATCCATGCACCGGGGATTCCTGCCAGATCCTCGGTACGTCTTCCATCCTGCCGCCCGGCCCACGGCGGGGCACCCGGAGAAAGGCCTCACTCGCGGGGACCTTCGTCCCGCCGGCCGAACGCGTCGCACACTTGATAGCCCGTCCGGGTGGATAAGCTGCCCCTGCAGGCCGCTCGGGGACCGGATGACGGCGGCCCACGGCTCGGAGGAAGGTCACCCGATGGCGCAGGCGAAGAAGATCGGCATGGTCCTCCTGCTCGTCTTCGTGCTCTACTCGATCATCACCTCCCCCTCGCGGTCCGCCGAGCTGGTGCAGCTCGGGTTCGAGGGGATCTCGAACGCGGCCAAGGCGGTCGGCGCCTTCATGACAGGTCTGATCAAGTGACGGACGGCCACCCCTTCGAATGGCCGCCGGCCCCCGTGCACCGGCTACGGTGTGCGGGACCCTCTGTCCCCGTCCGCGAGGAGCGGCAATCGTGATCCGCCACCTGGTCCTGTTCAAGCTCAACGAAGGCGTCGGCAAGGACGAAGAGCGCGTGCTCGCCGGCGCCAAGGCCTTCGAGGCGCTCGGCGCGGTGATCCCCGAGCTGCGCGAGTGGGAGTGCGGCTGGAACACCACCGAGCGCGACATCGCGTACGACTACGCGATCAACAGCCTGGTCGAGGACCGCGACGCCCTCCAGGCCTACCTGACCCACCCGGACCACCAGGCGGCGGCCGGCCTCTGGCGCGAGTTCGCCACCTGGGTCATCGCCGACGTCGAGGTCTGAGCACCCGTCCGGCCCCGAGCCGTCCGACCGGCCCGCCCCGAGCCGGTCCCGCGCCCGTCCCGGGCCCTTCCCCCGGACGGCCGCCGCGCCCCGTCCGCACCCGCGGGCGGGGCGCTCTGCTCCGTCCCCGGAGCGACCCGTGCGGCGCTTCGCCGGCCGGCCCGGGAAACGTTGAAAGCCCCACCAACACACCTCCGTCGGGTGCTTGCCCGACCTGTGCCCACCTTGTGATGCTATGACCGGTTTTGCCGGACCTGGCTAGGTGGAGAACCGGCCGCGACACCCGATCCGCGGGGCCCGCCGTCGACGACTTTGGGAGGGGTGAGGTGTCCGTGGACGAAGTGCTGGCTGCGATCACCAGCCCGGCCGGCGAGCTCCGCCCGGACCGGCTGCGCGGCCCCGGCGGCCGGCCCGTCGTGGACGTCCGGACGTTGACCCGGGTGCTGTTCGAGCGGCTCGCCGAACTGCCCCCCGACACCCCCGAGCGGGAACGGGTCAGGGCCGCCCTGATCGAGGTGAACATCCCGCTGGTCCGCTACGCGGCCACCCGCTTCCGCAGTCGCAGCGAGCCCATGGAGGACGTCGTCCAGGTCGGCACGATCGGCCTGATCAACGCGATCGACCGCTTCGACCCCGGCCGCGGCGTCCAGTTCCCCACCTACGCGCTGCCGACCATCCTGGGCGAGATCAAGCGCTACTTCCGGGACAACGTCCGCACCATGCACGTCCCGCGCCGGCTCCAGGAGCTGTGGGTCCAGGTCAGCGGCGCGATGGAGGAGCTGACGGTGCTGCACGGGCGGGTGCCCAAGGTGCCCGAGATCGCCGCCAGCCTGCGGATCCCCGAGGAGGACGTCCGGGCCTGCCTGGACGCCGGGCGGGCCTACAACGCGGCGTCCCTGGAGGCCGCGCAGGAGCACGAGGGCGGGCTCGCCCTGCTCGACCGGCTCGGGTACGAGGACTCCGCGCTGGCCGAGGTCGAACACCGGGACATGGTCCGCCACCTGCTGGTCCAGCTCCCCGAGCGGGAGCGGCGGATCGTGATGCTGCGCTTCTTCGCCAACCTGACCCAGTCCCAGATCAGCACCGAGCTGGGGATGTCCCAGATGCACGTGTCCCGGCTGCTCTCACGGATCCTGACCAGGCTTCGGACCGGCAACTCCTGGGAAGAGTGAGATTGCAGCGCGTCACCCCGGCGTGACATCTTGCGACGTTCGGGTTTGCCGTGGACCGTGTTCCGGTATGGAGGGGGAAGGCCCTCGCCCGGGAACCACCGCGCGAAGGCCCCCGTTCAACCGACAGTCACAAGGGGGTGGGTGCATGTCCGGAGAGCTGGGCACTGCGGAGATCCACGCTGGCCAGGCCAACGGCACGGCCGTCGTCGAGGACCTGGTCCCGCGGCAGCGGGTCGAACCGGTCCGGCCGCCCGGCCCCGACGCGGGATCGGAGACGCCGCCCGGCTCCGGGCTGGACACCCGAACGCTCTCCCGCTCGCTGTTCCTGCGGCTGGCCTCGCTGGACCCCGGCAGCACCGAGCACGCCTACGTCCGCGACACCCTGATCGAGCTCAACCTGCCGCTGGTCCGGTACGCCTCGGCGCGCTTCCGCAGCCGCAACGAGCCGATGGAGGACATCGTCCAGGTCGGCACGATCGGCCTGATCAAGGCGATCGACCGGTTCGACCCGGAGCGCGGGGTGGAGTTCCCCACCTTCGCGATGCCCACCGTGGTCGGCGAGATCAAGCGCTTCTTCCGGGACACCAGTTGGTCGGTCCGCGTTCCGCGGCGGCTCCAGGAGCTGCGGCTGGCGCTCACCAAGGCCGGCGACGAGCTCTCCCAACGGCTGGACCGCTCCCCCACCGTCGCCGAGCTGGCCACCTGCCTGGGGGTCAGCGAGGAGGACGTGGTCGAGGGCCTCGCGGTCGGCAACGCGTACACCGCCAGCTCGCTCGACTCCAGCACCGGCGAGGAGGACAGCGACGGGCCGCTGGCCGACCGGCTGGGCTACGAGGACCTCGCGCTGGAGGGCGTCGAGTACCGGGAGTCGCTCAAGCCGCTGCTGGCCAAGCTGCCGCCGCGCGAGCGCCGGATCATCATGCTGCGGTTCTTCGGCAACCTGACCCAGTCGCAGATCGGCGAGGAGATCGGGATCTCCCAGATGCACGTCTCCCGGCTGCTCACCCGGACGCTCACCCAGCTGCGCGAGGGGCTGGTCAACGAGGGCTGAGCCCGCCGCACCGGGGCCGGGCCGTTCTTCGGCCCGGCCCCGCGCCGTGTGCCGGGCCGATCCGGCGCGGTGGCACGGTTCAGGCCATCGCCGCGCGGCGCCGTCCCGCGACGGGGAATCAGCCCGTCAGCCGCCCGTCAGCGGCCCGGATCCCGGGCGTCCGGCGCGCCGCGCGGCACCGGCGCCCGCGTCCGACCAGCGGCGTTCCGCCCGGCTCCGGTGACGCATTCCGTACGCTCCGGAATCCCCGCGGCTCGGTATGCTGATCAACCGCGCGAGCACTTCCATTGCATATTCGGACTGTCACATGGCACAGCGGTGCCCGATATTGCATGAACCTGCCCAACGGGGCAGCGGGATGTGCAAGAGTGTGATGGGCAAGGGCAACAGTGCAGGTGTCCCGTCCGCCCCACTGGGCCGCACCGTCGGTAACCACGTGTAGCACTCGGCTTCCGGTTTTTCATTCTCAATTCATTATTTGCGCCGCCGGTACGGTTCCGGTCACAATCAGCGCCTTCATGGCTTCGCCATGAACGTTGGTAACAGGTTCGCTGCACTCTCGCCCAATTGGTCCCTCGCACCGCTGTCCCTCGACCAGGATGGGCCCCGGGCAGCCTGCTGCCCGCGAACAGCTACACGGGCAGGCGAGCGGCGAGCAGCGCCGCGCCTGCCCCAAGGGGAGGATCACCATGGGTCGAGCGACCCGAAGAGTCGCCGCGTGCGCGGCGGCAGTCCTGCTGGCCAGCGGCTTGCAGACCACCCTGGCCCACGGCGAGACCACGCCGCCCAGGATCGACCTCACCGTCCTGGTCGTCGACGACGGCGGCCCGTCCGTCGCGGCCGTCGCCGCCGAGCTGAAGAGCCAGGGGACGCCCTACAAGGTCGTCAGCCTCAACGACCCCAACCGACCCGTCATCAACTCCGCTTTCCTGAGTGACACGGTGAACGGCCTGCCCCGGGGGAAGTTCCAGGGCATCGTGCTGCCCAACGAAAACCCCTTCCCCAACAGTGCCGCCGAGATGACGGCGATCGCGAGCTACGAAGCCGCATTCAACGTCCGCCAGATCGACGCGTACACGTGGGCCAACCCGGCAGTGGGTCTGAACTACGCTCAGAATCCCGGATTCGTGGGCACTCTGGACGGATTCCAGGGCGCCACCACCGCCGCCGGAACTTCGGGCCCGTTCGGGTACCTCAAGGGCAGCGTCCCGTTCGAGGACAACGACCCGAACGTCAGCGAGAGCTACGGGTACCTGGCCACCCCGCTCGCCGGTCTGCCGGCCGGCGCCTCGTTCGTCCCGCTGGTCGACGCGCCGATACCCAGCACGACCGCCCGCGGTTCACTGGTCGGCGAGTACACCCACGACGGCCGCAAGGAACTGGTCGTCACGTTCGTCTACAACCAGTACCAGCAGCAGTACCGCCTGCTGGCCCGCGGCATGGTCGACTGGCTCACCCAGGGCGTCCACCTCGGCTACGACCGCAACTACTTCGCCACCCACGTGGACGACGTCTTCCTGGCCGACGACCGCTGGGACACCGCGCTCAAGTGCACCCCCGGCGACGTCACCTGCCCGCCCGGCACCCCGGACACCGCCAACCCGATCCGGATGACCGTCGACGACGCCAACCACCTGAAGCAGTGGCAGGCCGCCAACAACTTCACCCTGGACATGGTGTTCAACGGTGGCGGCAGCGAGGACTGGAAGGCCGACCACGAGACCACCGTGGACCCCACGGCGGACCAGATGATCGCCGACCAGAGCAGCTACCGGTGGGTCAACCACACCTACACCCACCCGTACCTGGGCTGCGTCCAGAACGTCGCCGTGGTGCCGTGGGTCTGCAGCAAGAACGCCGCGGGCGGGACGGTCTGGGTCGACCAGAACACCATCTCCACCCAGATCCAGAACAACTTCGACTGGGCCGCCGCGCGCGGCCTCCAGGTCGACCCGCAGACCCTGGTCACCGGTGAGCACTCCGGTCTGCTGACCGCCCCGCAGGAGACCAGCGACAACCCGAACCTGGCGCCGGCGCTGGCCTCCCACGGCATCAAGTTCACCGCCAGCGACGCCTCCCGCGAGAGCGGCCAGCGCGCCGTCGGCACCTCCACGCTGACCGTGCCGCGGTACCCGATGAACGTCTTCTACAACGCCGGCACGGCGAAGGAGGAGGCCGACGAGTACAACTGGATCTACACCAGCAAGGCCAACGGCGGCAGCGGCGTCTGCGAGAACAACGCCAACTCGACCTGCCTGTCGCAGCCGCTGGACACCAGCACCGGCTACCAGTCGTACATCGTGCCGCTGGAGGCCCGGATCGACCTCGGCCACGTGCTGAACAACGACCCGCGGCCGCACTTCGTGCACCAGTCGAACCTGTCCGAGGACCGCATCCTGTACCCGGTGCTGGAGAAGATCCTCGGCACCTACCGCTCGCTGCACGCGGACAACGCCCCGATCGTGAACCTGAGCCAGCGCGAGATCGGCCAGGAGTTCCAGCGCCGCGCGGCCTGGAACAACGCGCTCGCCGCCGGCCAGGTCACCGCCTACCGGGTCGGCAACACCGTCACCGTGAACGCGCCGTCCGGCGTTCAGGTCCAGGCCACCATGCCGACCGGAACTGCTCAGAAGCTGGCCATCGGGACGGGCGGGTTCGGTTCGTCCTACGCCGGTACCCTCTCGGGTTGGGTGGCCCCGGGCGCGCTGCAGAGCAGCGTCACCCTGCAGCTGCCGTCCGCCCCGGCCGCCCCGGCGGCCGTCGCCCCGAGCGTCGCGGCCAAGTCCGTCCCGGCCCCGGTGCCGGCGGACAAGAAGGTCGTGCCGCAGGGCGTCGCCACCCCGGTCCCGGTGGGCCCGAGCGACACCACGCGCAAGCCCGCCGCGTCCCTGGTCCCGGGTAGCGGAACCCCGGTGCCCGGCAAGGACGTCGTCGCTGGCACCATCGGTCAGGGCGGCAACGGCCACCACGGCGACACCGCTGCGACGAAGAACGGCAAGGCGTCTGGGGGGACGGCCACGCCGAGCAGCACCACCGGACGCTCCGGCAACCGGTAACCGGTACCACCCGCCGTCGGCGGGGTCGGGCCGGTCGCCCGGCCCGGCCCCGCCACGGCTCCCGTTCCGGTCATCCAGGCCGGAACCGACGCAAGAACAGGAGGGGGGACAGGAATGCGCGTCACCCTGCTCACCGAGGGGACGTATCCGCACCAGCACGGCGGCGTGAGCGTCTGGTGCGACCAGCTCGTTCAGGGCATGCCGGACGTCGAGTTCGACGTCATCGCCGTCACCGGAACCGGCCACGAGTCGCTGGCCTGGGAACTGCCCGCCAACGTGCGGTCGGTCACCACCGCACCGCTGTGGGGGCCGGCCTCGGAAGGCCGACCGCCGCGCGGCAAGGAGATGCGGCGCTTCCTCAACGCGTACGAGCGCTTCCTGCACTCCATCCTCGATCCGGTCTACACCACCCACTTCGGCACCGAGCTGTACAACTTCGCCGACCTCGCCCGGCACGGGCTGCTCAGCCCGGCGCTGCGCAGCGAGCGCGCCCTGCGCACCCTCCAGCACGTCTGGACCCGCGACTACCTGCCGACCGCCGTCTCCCGGCCCACCATGCACGACGCCCTGAACGCCACCGACCTGCTGGAGCACGCCCTGCGGCCGCTCTCGGTCGAGCCGCCCAAGGACGGCGTCGCGCACGCGGCCAGCGGCGGGCTCGCCACCCTGCCCGGGCTGATCGCCGCTCAGCAGTACGGCGTACCGTTTCTGCTCACCGAGCACGGCATCTACCTGCGCGAGCGCTACCTGGGCTATCGCACCGGCCCGTACCGCTGGCCGGTCAAGGCGCTGCTGCTCGGCTTCTACCGGATGCTCGCCGAGGAGAGCTACCGGCAGGCCGCGCTGGTCACCCCCGGCAACCGGTACAACCGGCGCTGGGAGGAGCGCGGCGGCACGCCGTCCTCGCACATCCGCACCGTCTACAACGGGGTGGACCCGGCGGCCTTCCCGCCGGCCGGCCCCGAACCCGAGACGCCGACCCTCAGCTGGGCCGGCCGGGTCGACCCGATCAAGGACCTGGAGACGCTGATCCGGGCCTTCGCCATCGTCCAGCGCGAGATCCCCGAGGCGCGGCTGCGGCTCTTCGGCGGCACTCCCAAGGGCGGCGAGGCGTACCGGGACGGCTGCATAGCCCTGGCCGCCGAGCTCGGCATAGCCGACTCGGTGGCCTTCGAGGGCCGCGTCGCCGACATCACCGACGCGTACGCGGCGGGCAACGTGGTCATGCTCTCCAGCATCAGCGAGGGCTTCCCGTTCACCCTGATCGAGGCGATGTCCTGCGGCCGCGCGACCGTCTCGACCGACGTCGGCGGCGTGCGCGAGGCCGTCGGCGACACCGGACTGGTCGTCCCCCCGCGCGAGCCGGAGCCGATGGCGGCCGCCGCGATCGAGCTGCTGCGCGACGCCGAACGGCGCGCCCGGCTCGGCGAGGGCGCCCGGCTCCGGGTGATCGAGCAGTTCACCCTCCGCCAGAACATCGACGGCTTCCGCGGCATCTACACCGAACTCCTGGGCACCGCCCGCTGGATGCCGGGCGGCATGGTCGCCGTCACCGACCAGGCCCCCAGCCCCGACTGGGACCAGCAGCTGGCCGCCGCCCGCCCCGAGCCGAGCGAGGTCGGGGCGTGAACGAGCGTTGGGGGTACCCCCGGCCGAAGGCTGGGGGAGCGAGAACCATCGAGAGGCGCGTGTCCCGCGAGGCGGCCGCCGAGCACAGCGAGGTCGGGGCATGAGTGGTCCACTGCGTCTGATCCCCGGCGAGGGCGGTCCCGAGCACACCATGCAGCTGCGCACGCTGCCGCTCAAGCGACGCCGCCCCGTCCCGCCGGAGCCGGATCCGGATCCGGAAGACTCGCTCTACCTGCCCGCGGACCCGCTGGACGAACTCGCCGAGCGCCTGCGCGACGTCTGCGCCGACGCCGTCCACCCGTACGAGATCGCGGCCTTCCTGGAGTCCGACGGCCTCTCGGACGAGCAGGCCGCCCTGCTGTACGGCCGCCCCGACGCCTTCACCGTCGCCGAGGAGCTGTTCGAGAAGGTCGAGCGCCGCTACCCCGGCCCGAGCTCCGAGTTCGCCAACCCCTGGCGGGCCGACCCCTGGCGCTGCGTGGTGCGCGGCCTGGTGTTCGCGCTGCCGGGACTCGGCTACCTGCTCGGCGCCAGCCTGTTCGCGACCACCCGGATGCGCTTCGGCCTGCCCTCGGGCATGCTCGCGCTGTCCGTCGCCACGCTGGTCAGCTGGGGCTTCAACCAGGCACTGGCGCACCGCTCCTACCGCTGGCTGAGCCGGCTGCGCCGCCGCGACGCCGCGGTCTGCCTGGCCTTCGGCGCCCCGGCCGGCGCGCTGGTCGCCTCGGTCGCCGCGTACCTGGTCGGCGGGCCGCTCGGCGCGCTGTGCTTCGCCGCCGGGCAGTCCTGCTACCTGGCCGCGGCCACCGTGCTGCTGGTGCTCGGGCGGGAGAAGTTCCTGCTGCTGGCACTGGCCCCGGCCTCGGTCGGCGCGGGCGTGGTACTGGCGGTGGACGTCCCGCAGCTGGTCCGTACGGTGGTGCTGCTCGCCTCGGTGGCACTGGCGGTCGGGCTGGCCGTCCGGGAGCTGCTGGCCTGCATCCGCGGCGGCGAACGCGAGTCCGTCGAGCTGAGGCTGCCGGTCCGCCAGGAGCTCCCGCACCTGCTGTTCGGCCTGGCCTGCGGCGCGCTCACGCTGATCGCCGGCCTCGGCGGGACCATCCACCAGGCCGTGCAGACCGGCGGCCACGCCACGCAGGGGACGTCGACCACCCCGACCGGCCCGGCCATGATCGCGCTGACGCTCAGCCTGGGCCTCGCCGAGTGGCTGCTCTTCCGCTACCGGGCGCTGGCGGTGGCCGCGCTGCGCACCAGCCACACCAGCGGTCAGTTCTCCCGCCGCACCGGTGCGATCCTGCTCGGCTGCCTGTTCATCTACCTCACCACCGTGGCCGCGCTGGACGCCGCCGCGACCGTGCTGTGGCCCGGCGCCCCCGCGCTCGGCGTGCCGCAGCTCGGCGCGATGCTGCTCCTCGGCGGCTCGCTCTGGCTGGCGCTGCTGCTGAACGCCTTCGGGTTCAGCTGGAGCACCGCCCTCGTCTGTCTGGCCGCCGCGGTCGCCGAGAGCGCCGGGCTGCTGGCAGGTGTGGACCCGATCGTCCTGCAGCTGATCGGCTGCGGGGCGGCCGCCGTCGTCCTCACCGCACTCGCCGGGCCCGCGCTCGGCCGCACCACCCAGCACCGCTGAACACATCGAATATCCCGCACGCCTTCCTTCGCGTGCACCGCCGTACCCGTTCCACCCGAGACACCCACCCGTCGGCGGCGGCCGGCCGTCACCGAGCGTCGGCCGCCCCGGCAGATCGAGAAAGCGAAATCCGCATGAGCAGCGTCGCGGTAACCGGAGCCGAGGGCTTCATCGGCTCCCACCTCGTCGAGACCCTGGTCGCCGACGGGCACCACGTCCGCGCGATGGTCCAGTACAACTCGTTCTCGTCCTTCGGCTGGCTGGAGACCCTGTCCGCGGAGGTGCTGGAGTCGGTCGAGATCATCCTCGGCGACGTCCGGGACCCGGGCTCGGTCAACGGCCTGGTCAAGGGCACCGAGGCGGTCTACCACCTGGCCGCCCTGATCGCGATTCCGTACTCCTACCGAGCCCCCCACTCGTACGTGGACACCAATGTCACCGGCACCCTGAACGTGCTGGAGGCGGTGCGCCACCTGGAGATCCCCCGCCTGGTGCACACCTCCACCAGCGAGACCTACGGCACCGCGCAGACCGTGCCGATCACCGAGGACCACCCGATCAACACCCAGTCCCCGTACGCCGCCTCCAAGGCGGGCGGGGACCGGCTGGCGGACAGCTACCACGCCAGCTTCGAGACCCCGGTCGTCACCCTGCGCCCGTTCAACACCTTCGGCCCGCGCCAGTCGATGCGCGCCGTCATCCCGACCGTGATCGCCCAGGTCGCGGCCGGCCAGACCGAGATCACCCTCGGCGACCTGCGCCCGACCCGCGACTTCATGTTCGTCAAGGACACCGCCAACGCCTTCCGCACGGTGGGCACCGCCCCCGCCGAGACGGTGGTCGGCCGGACCTTCAACGCCGGCACCGGCGGCGAGATCTCGGTCGGCGACCTGGTCACCCTGATCGGCAAGCTGATGGGCGTGGACCTGGTGGTGAAGGAGGACGAGCAGCGCATCCGTCCGACCAACTCCGAGGTCATGCGCCTGGTCGCGGACGCGACCCGGCTGCGCGGGGCCACCGGCTGGGCCCCGGAGTTCAGCCTGGAGCAGGGCCTGGAGCAGACCATCGAGTTCTTCCGCGACCCGGCCAACCTGGCCCGCTACAAGACCGACATCTACAACGTCTGACCCGCCGCAACCGATCTTGCTCGTCCTGGTAACCAAGGTTCGTGTCCTGCACATCCTTTCCGTGGGGGAAACACCATGCACGCAGTGATCCTGGCCGGCGGTAAGGGCGTCCGTCTCCGCCCGTACACCACCGCGCTTCCCAAGCCGCTCGTTCCGATCGGCGACCAGCACGCGATCCTGGAGATCGTGATGCGACAGCTCGCCGCCGCGGGCTTCCAGAGCGTCACCCTGGCCATCGGCCACCTCGGCCACATCATCCGCGCCTACGTCGGCAACGGCTCCCAGTGGGGCCTGCGGGTCGGCTACGCCGTCGAGGACAGCCCGCTCGGCACCATGGGCCCGCTGCTCACCATGCAGGAGCGCCTGCCCGAGCACTTCCTGGTGATGAACGGCGACATCCTGACCGACCTGGACTTCGCCGGGGTGCTCAAGCACCACGAGGCGTCCGGCGCCCCGCTGACCATCGCCACCTACGCCCGTCAGGTCAAGATCGACTTCGGGGTGCTGACCGCCGCCGAGGGCACCATCACCGGCTTCCAGGAGAAGCCCAGCATCGACTACCGCGTCTCGATGGGCGTGTACGGCGTCTCCCGCTCGGCACTCGCCAAGTACACCCCCGGCCTGCCGCTGGGCTTCGACGAGCTGGTGCTGGACCTGCTGGCCGCCGGAACCCCGCCCGCGGCCTACGAGTTCGGCGGCTACTGGCTGGACATCGGCAGGCCCGACGACTACGACCGGGCCAACGCCGAGTTCTCCACCATCCGCCCGGTCCTGATGCCCTTCGAGTCGACCGGCCCCATCCCGGGCGGCGTCGCGGAACTGCCGATCCCGGCCGCCCGCACCGCTCCGGACGACACGACCGCCGAGCCCGCCGCCGCGGGCGTGGAGAGCGACGGACGGGCCGCGTGAGAATCCTGCTCCTCGGCGGCGACGGCTTCCTCGGCCGTCACGCCACCGCCGTCCTGCGGTCACTGCCCGGTGCCACCGTGCTGACCGCGGGCCGGCGGCCCACCCACGACCTCCGGCTGGACCTGGCCACCGCCCAGGCCGGCCCGCTCGGCGAGGAACTGTCCGCGCTGGCCCCCGACGCGGTGGTCAACTTCGCCGGCGCGGTGGCCGGCAGCGCGGTCAAGCTCGCCGAGGTGAACGCCCGCGGCCCGGCGGTGCTCTGCGAGGCGCTGTCCCTCGGCGCCCCGAAGGCCCGCCTGGTGCACATCGGTTCGGCCGGCGAGTACGGCGTCTGCGCGCAGGGCGAGTCCCTCAGCGAGGACGCCGACGCCCGCCCGGTCGGCGTGTACGGCGCGACCAAGCTGGCCGGCTCCCTCGCGGTGGCCGGCTCGGCGCTGGACGCCGTGGTGCTGCGGGTGTTCAACCCGGTCGGCCCCGGCGCCCCGGCGGGCTCGCTGCCCGGCCGGCTGGCCGCCGAGCTGCGCCGGGTGGCGCCCGAGGGCGCCGACGGCGTGATCACGGTCGGCGACCTCTCCGCGTACCGGGACTTCGTCGACGCCCGGGACGTGGCGAAGGCGGTCGGCCTGGCCGTCACCGCCGACCGCCCGCTCCCCCGGGTGCTCAACCTGGCCTCCGGGCACGCCCGGCAGGTCCGGGCGATCGCCGACGGGCTGGTCGCCGCGGCCGGCTTCACCGGCCGGATCGACGAGAGCGGGGCCGGCTCGGAACGCTCGGCCGGGGTCTCCTGGCAGCAGGCCGACGTGTCGGCCGCCGCCCGGGAACTCGGCTGGCGGCCGGAGACGGACCTCGCCGACACCCTGCGGGACCTGTGGCTCGGCACCGCCGGGCCCACGCCCGACCCGGTGGTCGCATGACCGCCGGGCAGACCCCCGACGGCCGCCTGCTGGTGCCGCTGTACGTCCACCCCGCGGTGGACCCGGCGGCCTGGCGGGCGGTCGCCGCCGCCGACCCCACCCGGGTCGCCGCCGTCGTGCTCAACCTCGCCGACGGCCCGGGCGCGGTCCCGGACCACGTCTTCGCCGAGGCGGCCGACGAACTCCGCGCCGCGGGGCTGCCGTTGGTGGGATACACCGACACCGACTACGGACGCCGACCGCACGCCGCCGTGGTGGCCGACATCCTGACGTACCGCCAGCGCCACGGCATCACCGGCGTCTACCTCGACCAGGTCAGCACCCACCCGGGCGCGCTGGCGCACTACCGGCGGCTGGCCACGGCCGCCCGCGCCGCCGGCTGCGGCACCGTGGTGTTCGGCCACGGCGAGCACCCGGACCCGGGCTACGCCGAGGTCGGCCTCGCCGACCTGCTGGTCACCTTCGAGGGCGACTGGGACGCCTACCGCGGCATGACGCTGCCGCTGTGGACCGGCCGGCACGCTGCCTCCCGCTTCTGCCACCTGGTCTACGACGTCCCCGTCGAACACGCCCGGGACGCCGCCGCCCTGATCGCCGCCCGGCGAGCCGGCGTCGGCTGCGCCGTACCAGGAGCCGGGGACAACCCCTGGCGCACCCTGCCGTACGGCCTGAACGCCGCTGAACTGACCTGACCCGATCCGGAGTCCGACTACCGTGAACCGTCGCAACCGGCTGCTTCCGGCCGCCCTGGCCCTCGCCACCACCACCGCCCTGCTGGTCAGCTCGTGCAGCAGCTCGGGATCGGAGGACGACCAGGACGCGGCCGACGGCACCCCCGGCAACTCCCCCGCGGCCACCGCGCCGAGCACCCCCGGCACCCCCGACGCGACCAGCGCCGCGCCGGACACCCCGGCCCCCGCACCCACCGCTCCCGGCACCACCGTCCCGGCCCCGGGCACGCCCGGCGGAACCCCACCGCCCGCCACCCCGCCGGGAACCGGCTCCCCGCCCGGCAACCCGGCACCGCCGCCGGCCGGCGCCCGCTGGCAGCCCACCCCCGGCCTGGCCTGGCAGTGGCAACTCGGCGGCGGCGTGGACCAGTCCGTGGACGTACCGGTCTACGACATCGACGGCTTCGAGAACGACGCCTCGGTGGTGGCCGCCCTGCACGCCAAGGGCCGCAAGGTGATCTGCTACATCAACGCCGGCTCCTGGGAGGACTTCCGCCCCGACTCCGCCGCCTTCGCCAAGTCCCTGCAGGGCTCGGACACCGGCTGGAAGGGCGAGAAGTGGTTCGACATCCGCAAGCTCGACCAGCTGAAGCCGCTGATGGCCGCCCGCTTCGACATGTGCAGGAGCAAGGGCTTCGACGCCGTCGAACCGGACACCATCGAGGCCTACAACCAGAACAGCGGCTTCCCGCTGACCGCCGACGACCAGCTCAGGTACAACCGGATGCTGGCGCAGCTCGCCCACGAACGCGGCCTGGCCATCGGGCTCAAGAACGACCTCGACCAGATCCCGGCGCTGCTCGGGGACTTCGACTTCGCGGTCAACGAGGAGTGCTCGCAGTTCGACGAGTGCGACCGGGTCGCCCCGTTCGTCAAGGCGGGCAAGGCGGTCTTCCACGTCGAGTACAAGCTCGACACGGACCAGTTCTGCGCCAAGGCCAAGTCGCTGGGCTTCAGTTCGATGCGCAAGAAGCTCGAGCTGAACGCCTGGCGCAAGCCCTGCTGAGGAGTTCCTCCACCGTCGCGCGGGTGACCCGGACGAGGGCCACCCGCGCGAGGGTCACTTGACCGCCAGCCAGATGACGCCGCCCAGGACGACCAGCGCGACGACGGCGATCAGCGCGATCACGCCGGTGCGACTGCCGCTCTTGCTGCTGCCGTAGGTGGAAACGTTGCCCGGAGCCTGCGGGGCCGGGCTCTCGTCGACGAACGCCCGGAACATCTGGGTGCTGCCGGCGGAGTCGTAGTCGTTGTCAGCCATGGCAGGGACTCTAACGAATCGGCCCACCTCAGGCACACCCCGGACCCCCGTCGCGCGGGACACACCACCCCCACGTGCGACAGCGGTACGAAGGGCTCGTGAAACCGTACGGTTCACGGAACACACCCCGCCGCGATCCGGTTGACTGGGATCATGACCGGAAACCACAGCCGGGTGAGCCTCGGCACCTCCGACCTGTCCGTCTTCCCGCTCTCCCTCGGCGGCAACGTCTTCGGCTGGACGGCCGACGAACAGCAGTCCTTCGCCGTCCTGGACGCCTACGCGGCGGCCGGCGGCAACTTCGTCGACACCGCCGACGTCTACTCCTCCTGGGCGCCGGGCAACACCGGCGGCGAGTCGGAGACCGTCCTCGGCAACTGGCTGCGCAGCCGCGGCAACCGCGAGGACGTCGTGATCGCCACCAAGGTCGGCATGCTCGCCGAGCGCAACGGCCTGGGCGCCGCCAACGTCAAGGCCGCGGCCGAGGACTCGCTGCGCCGCCTGGGCGTCGAGCGGATCGACCTCTACTACACCCACCGGGACGACGACACCCCGGTCGAGGAGTTCGTCACCGCGCTGGACGAGCTGGTCCGCGAGGGCAAGGTCCGGGCGGTCGCCGCCTCCAACATCTCCGCCGAGCGGCTCGCCGAGGCGCTGGCCTTCGCCGACCGCGAGGGCCTGGCGAAGTACGTCGCCGTCCAGCCGCACTACAACCTGGTCTCGCGCGACACCTTCGAGGGCCCGCTGGCCGACGTCGTCGCCGAGCACGGCCTGGCCACCGTCCCGTACTACGCGCTGGCCTCCGGCTTCCTGACCGGCAAGTACCGTCCGGGCGTCGGTGACGTGGCCAGCGCCCGCGCCGAGGGCGCCGCCCGCTACCTGGCCGAGCCGCGCGGCCCCAAGGTGCTGGAGGCACTGGACACCGTCGCCGCCGAGCAGGAGGTGGAGCCCGCCTCCGTCGCCCTGGCCTGGCTCGCCGCCCGACCGACGGTCGCCGCCCCGATCGCCAGCGCCCGCACCGTCGAGCAGCTCCCGGCGCTGCTGGCCGGCGCCACCCTGAAGCTCACCCCGGAGCAGACCGCCCTGCTGGACGCCGCCTCCGCCTGATTCGCGCCGGTCCGGAAGCTCCCCCTCGCAGGCCGCGAACTCGCCCCGCTCCGGGCGCGGTTCGCGGCCTGCGGCGTTCCGGATCACGTCCGCCGGCTCGGGAACCATCGACGGGGCCGAAAAGTCATGGTCAATGAACGACCAAGCACGGACCAAGACTTCATGACCGAGACGCCAACACGGGGGAACGCTTTGGCTGACAATCCTGCCTGGGACGGCCTGTTCGACGACGAGGACCGGAAGAAGTACGCGGGCCTGCGGCTCAACTCCGCCGGTGGCGGCGGGAGCGGCGGCAAGGTGACCGTCAGCCCCGCCGACCTGAAGGCGCGGGCCGCCGCCGTCGACGAGATCAGGGGCAACTTCCACACCGTCGACGACACCGCCGCGGAGAAGACCACCACCGCCTATGCCGCGCTGACCAGTTGGCAGACCGGCCCGGAGCTGCGCAACCGCTCCATCCGCTGGGACAGCCAGGTCTCCACCCTCGGCAACCTCCTCTACGACATCGCCGAGCGGCTGCGGAAGACCGCCGACCAGTACACGGCGACCGAGAACGCCAACAAGCAGAACCTGTCCGGCGGGAACTGAGGGGGCCACCACCGTGCTGAGCTACGAGATCGTCCGCAACGCCAGGATCGAGCCGCTGCACGCGGCCGCCGAGGAGTGGAAGACCCTCCAGGCCCGCTACGTCGGCCTGAAGGACCGGCTGACCGGCGAGGTCGCCGACAAGCTGGCCGCCGGCTGGGAGGGCGAGGCCGCCACCCAGGCCCGCGCGCAGATCAAGAAGGCCGCCGAACAGCTCGACGCCGCCGGAAAGGAGTCCGCCGACATCAGCGGACTGCTCGCCGACGCCGCCCAGCAGTTCACCGCCGCCCAGAACCTGCTCAAGAAGATCGCCGACGAGGACGGCCCCGCCGACCACCTGAAGGTGGACGGCACCGGAAAGGTCACCGACGTCCACCCGCTGCTCAACGACAAGAGCGCCCAGGAGGACCCCGAGTACCAGACGGTGTTCCTGCCCCAGCGCAAGCGCGCGGTGGAGAACCTGGTCCACAGCCTCGAAGCGGCGCTCCAGCAGGCCGCCGACGCGGACCAGGCCGCCGCCTGGGCGCTGCGCGCGGACCCGAACGGCGCGAACGACCACTCGTTCAACGCCAACGGCTACCACAGCCTCCAGGAGGCCACCGAGGCCCGCAAGGACCTCTCCGACGCGCTCGCCCTGGCCGGAAAGGGCGGCGACCTCTCGGTCGAGGAGCTGACCAGGCTCAACTCCCTGCTGGAGAAGCGCAAGAGCGACCCGGCGTTCGCCGAGCAGTTCGCCACCACGCTCGGCCCGCGCGGCACCCTGGACTTCTGGCGCGACGTCAACGACCCGGCGAAGTTCGGCAGGTACAGCAAGGAACGCAACGAGGCCGTGAAGCAGCTCCAGGCCTCGCTGGGCGCGACCCTGGGCACCGCCACCCAGAGCCACTCCAAGCCCATGCAGGACTGGGAGAACGAGATGATCAAGCTCGGTCCCCAGCTCGTGAAGCGCGAGGGCGGTGGCCCGATGCCACTGGGCTACCAGCTGATGAGCAGCCTGATGCGCTCCGGCGAGTACGACTCCGACTTCCTCAACTCCTACGGTGAGAGCCTGCTCAAGTACGAGCGCGACGCCAAGGTCGATCCGCAGGTGATCTGGGCGCCCGACTCCACCCAGCCGAAGTGGGACCACCTCGGCGAGGGCCGTGGCGGCGACGCCGTGGCCGGCTTCATGGAGTCGCTCAGTCACAACCCCCAGGCCTCCACCCGCTTCCTGGACCCGGGCGACCCCCGGACCAACGACCACCTCAAGTACCTGCTGGACGAGCGCGGTTGGCCGGACGAGATCCGCGACGGCAAGTACGTCCAGGGCCAGCACTCGCTCGGCCTGGCCATCGAGGCCGCCGCCACCGGCGACCGGGCGGGCCAGGAGGACACCGTCAGGCATCACAGCGAGGCCCAGGCCCGGGTCATGCGCGACACCGTCAACATGCTGGACGGCGGCATCGGCCACGAGAAGCTCCCGGCCGGCATGCAGCGCCCGATCGCCAACGCGCTGGCCGACTACACCGCCGACACCCACGACATCCTCTCCGGCACCAACCGCGCGGCCAAGGACCACTCCGGCGAGGACGCCAGCGGCGTCTGGGTCGACCCGGTCACCGGGGAGACCAGGATGGCGACCGACAAGGGCTCCCTGGTCCGGGTCCTGCGCGGCATCGCCGACGACCCCGAGTCCCACCACGTCGTCCAGCAGGCCGAGATGGTGCACGTCGCCCAGCAGCTCGCCGAACTCCCGCCCAACGTGGGCGAGAAGGAGTGGAAGGGCGTGATGGCCAACTCCTCGGTCGCCCTCGGCGTGTACGACGCCGTCCAGGCCGACGCCATCCTCGACGAGCGCGACGACGACACCAAGGTCAAGGCCTGGCAGGCCAAGGGCCTGTACCAGGGCATCGGCACCCCGCTGAAGCTCGTCCCGGTCCCCGGGGTCGGGGCGATGGCCCAGAGCCTGCTCGGTGACGGGATCATGGGGTGGCAGATGAACGCCACCGCCGAGATCAACGCGGCCGCGGCCGGCCGGATCGAGGCGAACACCCTCACCGGCGCCGACGGCCGCAGCGGACACGAGGGGATCAGCGCCATGGTCGAGAAGTGGCAGCAGCAGCGGGCCGGACTCAACCCCGACGCCCCGGCCGTCGACTGGGACGAGCAGCAGATGCGGACGATCTACAACACCGGCCGCAGCGACGCCGCCGCCGCCCTCGGCCGCGGGGGCGAGAACAAGTGACGGCCGAGCCCGCGGAACCGCGCGGGGCCCGTCGGCGGTGGCGGCTTCCGGTCGCCGCCGCCGTCGGGCTGGTCCTCGTCGCCGGCGCCGTGTTCTACCTGGGCGGCGGGTACGACCGCTGGCAGGACGGCCGCTCGCTGGCCGGGCTCTGCCACGGCAGCGTGGACACCGCCGAGGTCGAGGACCTGCTCGGGGTGGACCGGGCGCGCGGCAAGGACGCCAAGGTGCCCGAGGGCCTGGCCGCCTGCTCCGTGGACAACGCCGGGAATCCCGGCAACGGCTTCCTGGACGTCCGGATCGACCGGAGCCGGGAGCGGGCCGACGGGGCGCTGCACAGGCTCGGCCGGGACCGTCCGAACCTCTCCACCACCATGGTGATGCCGCTCGGCCACGGCCGCAGAGGCGTCCTGGACCTCCAGGGCCGGATCGGCGCGACCGCCGTGGTTGCCCTGGACTGCCCCGCCCCGAACTCCCCGGGCCTGCTGGTCACCGTCGGGGCCGTCCCGGCCAACGGCAAGGACGTCCTCGACGACCCGGCCCGCCGGGCCCGGTTCGCCCGCGTCGCCGCCCGCGCCGCGGACGGCGCCGCCCGGGTCTGGGGCTGCACCGCGCCCTCCGGACCGGAGATCACCGAGGTCCCGGCGGACAGCCGGTACGTCAAGGTCGCGGACGGCGCGGCCACCGGCACCTGCGCCGGCCTGTCCGGCACCACCAACGAGTCTGCGGCGGACCCGGACGCCCTGATCGAGGACTGCTTCCTGTACGCCGGCCAGGACGCCCCGCGCTTCCGCCTGGGCGCGTACTACCCGCCGTTCGCGGACGTCCTCCCCGCCGTCGCGGACTACCCGGTCACCGGCCCGGCGGGTGCCAAGGACGACGTGGCCTGGGCCACCGCCACCTGCCCCGGCGGCGCCACCGCCCTCTTCACGGTGGCCACCGTGTTCGACGGGAACCACACCGCCGCGCCCGACCCGGCCCTGGAGAAGGACGCCCTGCGGACCTTCGCCGCCCGCTCCGCCCAGCGCCACGGCTGCTCGGCGCCACAGCTGCCCTGAGCACACGGGACGGGTCCCCGGCGGCATCGCGCTGCCGGGGGCCCGTCACCGTTCTCGCGGCTACGGCCGCCCGAAGTGGGTCGGGTAGTAGCCCGAGTTGAGTGTCGAGACCCGGACGGTCTTGCCCGGCCGCGGCGCCTCCACGAACTTGCCGCCGCCCAGGTAGATCCCCACGTGGTGGATCCCCGAGGCCCGGCCGCTGTCGGACCAGAACACCAGGTCGCCGCGGCGCAGCTGCCCGGCGCTGATCGGCGTGGTCGCCGCGTACTGGTCGTCGGCCACCCGCGGCAGGCTGATCCCGGCGCGCCGGTAGGCCTGCTGGACCAGTCCCGAACAGTCGTAGCCGGACGGGCCGTTGCCGCCCCAGACGTACGGCTTGCCCAGCTGGGCGAGCGCGTAGCCGATGGCCGCCTCCATGCTCCCGGAGGCCGGCGCGGGGTTCGTCGACGGACGGCTCGCGGGGGGCGCGGGCTGGGCGGTGGCGCCGGCCGAGCCGCCGGACTGACCGGTGCGGCTCGCGTAGACGTCGTGGTGGCTGGTCCAGCGCCACTCGCCACTGCCGTTCTTGAACCAGTACTTCGACCCGTCCCAGCCCTGGCGCATCCCGGCGGAGGAGGCCGAGCCGTTGGAGACGGCCTGGGCGGTGGCGCCGGCCGAGCCGCCGGACCGACCGGTGCGGCTCGCGTAGACGTCGTAGTGGCTGGTCCAGCGCCACTCGCCACTGCCGTTCTTGAACCAGTACTTCGACCCGTCCCAGCCCTGCTTCCCGGCCGCGGCGTGCGCGGATCCGGCGCCGGCCGTCAGGCCGACGACGCCGGCGCCCGCCAGCACGGTGGTGGCCAGACAGGTGCTCCGCACGGCCCGGTGTATTCGGCTGCCGCCGGCCGCCGCCGCGGAGCGGGCGGTGCGCGGCCGGACGACGCAGTTCGGGCAGCCGCAGCCCTCGATCGCGGGGATGCGGCCGAGGCGCTCCTCGAAGCCGATCAGACCGGGATCACCGTCGGGGCCGAGCGGGCCCACGGTATCGGCGGGTTCGGCGTACGCGCCGGTGGCTATCCTCATGCGGGTCGTCCTTCCTTCCGCCCGGCGCGGGCGGCCGGGGGCGGTACCGAGGCGGCCACTCCGGCCGGGGCGACGAAGGCGACCAGCAGCTGTTCCATCAGCGCGCTGCGGGCGGCCTCGTCCAGTTCGTGCGCCGTCGCCCGCTCCAGACGGCGGACGGCGAGCGCCGCCGCCTCCACCGCGTCGTCCACCAGCACGGTCCGCAGACCGGCGTCCAGGTCGGCCAGCCGGCGGCGGCGCATCGACTCGGCCACCTCCGGCGCGTAGTCCAGGGCCAGCGGCTGCACCGAGTAGACCTCCAGGCCGGCCGGGGCGACTTCGGCGGCCAGCGCCCTGGTCATCTCGTCGGCGAACCACTGCCCGTCGCGCAGCGCCGGTCCGGGCGCGGCGTTGCTGTCGCACGGCAGGGTGGACGCGGTGCGGGTGAGTACCGCCTGGACCTGCTCACGCAGGTAGCTCTCGTGGTCCTCGATCGCCAGCAGCGCCCGTGCGGTGTCCTTGACCCGCCAGACGATCAGCAGCCGGACCACGATCGGCGTGCCGGTGCGGTCCACCACCTTGACCGGCTCGCTGCGCCAGTGCCGCAGCCGCACGTCCGCCCTCCAGCGGCGCAGCAGCGGGTTGACCCAGACCAGGCCGGTCCGGCGGACGGTGCCCCGGTAGCGGCCCCAACGGGTGAGCACCCGGGTCTCGCCGCCCGCGTTGGCCAGCAACCCGGAGAGCGCGGCCACCGCCAGCAGGCCGGCCGCGGCCGCCGCGGCGATCCACTTCGTGTCCACCTCCGCCAGGCCGCTCTCCCGCACGGCACTGCCCCGCAGGTCGGGCAGCGCGTCCCAGTACGGGATGACACCGGTGCGCAGCAGTACGAACAGCACGCCGGCCACGCCGATCAGCACCGCCAGGAGGGCAATCCAGCCGGGCAGCGCGGTGGCGGGCTGCTCGCGCAGCGCCTGGTCGGCGCGCGGCGGGCGCCGGGAGGTGGTGGCGGCCGTGGCCCCGGCCGTCGCGGGGTCCGGGAGTTCGACGGTCTCCGGGGCGGCCGACTCCAGCGGGTCGCGCACCACCGTCGCGCCGCCGGCCGGCGACGGGTGCGGGACGACGGCCAGCGGGGTGGTCGCCGGACCGCTGTCGACCGGGCCGCCCGGCTTGACGGTCCGGACGGCCGTGGCCCTGGCCAGCGGACTGGAGCCGGCGCCGGAACGTTCCGGCAGTGCCGGCGGGAGCGCCTTGGGCAGGTTGTCGGGTCGCTGCGAAGAATCGCGGGTGACGTCCATGCACGGATCCTCTGGGTCGGTGTGTCGCGCAACGGGCGGCCCGGATCTGACGGGCAGTGCCAGGGTCAGGCTAAGTTCATACGTCATCAAATGCGACATTTGAACCGAGGTGTGTCGACATTTACTGACGAATCATCCAAAGCCGACCTGACGCGCAGGCACATGAGTGGATGGTCGGGACAGTTCGGCGCGGGTCAGCGCCGAGGAGCACCGTTCCTGCGGGCGAACACCCGACGGGTGATCAGTCCGAGGCCGGTGAGCACCAGCAGGACTCCGGCGAGTCCACCGCGCCAGCCGTCCGCAGTGGGACGCCCGGACCAGCCCTGCGCGGCCACCACCGGCGCCGCCGGCGGCCGGGCGGCGGCCACCACCGGTGAGGCGCCGAGGCCGATGGCCGGAGTCCGGGTCGGAGCCGCGGTCAGGGCCGGGGTCGGGGGCGGGGAGACGGTCGCGGTGGCCGAAGGGGCGGGGACGGCGGGCCGGGTGGACACGGTCGGCGAGGTGGCCCTGGACGGCGCCACCGCAGGCACCGCCACGACGGACGGACTCGACGCGGCCGCCGCCGAACCCATGGCACCCGGGCCCGAGTTGGCCGGGCGCGACGCCACCGGATTCGACGGCTGCGGCCTCGGTGCGACCGGACTCGCGGCCGGGCTCGCGGCCGGGCCCGACTTGGCCAGGCGCGACGCCGCCGCGACGGACGGACTCGACGCGGGCGTCGCTCCCCCGGTGGCGACCCGCACCCGCACGAACTCCCCCGAGATCCCGTTGCCCACCCGGTCGGTCGCCGCGACGGTCAGCCACTGCTCCCCGTCCGCCAGGTCCCGGTTGGCCGCGCAGCTCCAACTCCCGTCGAACGCCACCGCCGCCCCGCACAGCACCGTCCGCCGGCCGACGTCCGCGCCCGCCGCGGCCCGCGCGGTGACCATCACGTTCGCGCCCGGATCCGCCCGGCCGACCAGCTTCGGACGGCCGACCCGCACGGTCTCCCCCGGAGCCGGCGAGGTGAGCACCGGCCGCTCCGGCAGGCCGGTGGCGACGACCAGCTCGCCCGGCGGCCCGGGCGTCCGGCCCCCCGTCACGTCGACCGCGAACGGGGTGAGCAGGTGCTGCCCGTCCGTCAGGTTCTCGACCGGCAGGCAGGACCACCGGCCGTCCGCCGGCACCTCGGTGATGCAGAGGTCGTCGCCCGAGTCCTGATCGACGACCGAGACGATGCCGCCCGCCTCGCCGGTGCCGGTGAGCCGCAGGCCCGGGTCGTCGGTGTCCGCGGGGACGGTGAGCGTGGGGACGTCCGGGGCCTCGGCGGAGGGCCAGGCGTCGGGGTACTGCAGGGCCGCCGCGAGCGGGGCGTTCCACGCGGTCAGCAGCCCGCTCGCGAGGACGGCCAGGGCGACAGCCGTACGGGGAAACTGTCGGCTCATCCGGCTCTCCTTCGCGGTCGGCTGCCTGGGCGCGGCAGTCTGCACAAGATCCGACAAAAAGGAATCACGATCCTGAGCCGGTCATATCGAGACACCTGGGCTTTTGACCGTGTCCCACCCGTTCGGCGGTCATCCGGGCGGCAGGACGGGATGTACCCGAAACGGCTGCATTTCATCCATTAGGCGGCAATCGACGCCACCCGAACGGACGCGGGAACGGGAGCACCGGACCCATCCGGCGGGTACCGGCCCCCGGGACGGGACCATCCACCCGGCGGCCCCGTTCGAATCACCCGCGGGGAACCCCGGAGAACGCGAGAAGCCCCCGGCCGTTGGCCGGGGGCTTCTCGATGGTGCGCTCAGCAGGATTCGAACCTGCAACCTCTTGATCCGTAGTCAAGTGCTCTATCCGTTGAGCTATGAGCGCAAGGAACGGGCGAACCCGATCTTGCGGAGTTTGGTGCGCTCAGCAGGATTCGAACCTGCAACCTCTTGATCCGTAGTCAAGTGCTCTATCCGTTGAGCTATGAGCGCTCGCCCTGGTGAACTCTGCCTCCGGGGCGTTGCGGGGACAACATTACATGACCTGCGGCGTAGGGCGAAATCGATTGATCCGGGCCCGCCCGGGGCCCCGCCACCGCCGCGCTCCCGACCGCTCCGGGCTGCTCCGAACCCGCTCCGAACGGTTCCGAACCCGCCCCGAACCCGCCCCGGGCCACCCCTGGTCCGTACCCGGGAACGCGAAGAGCCCCCGCCGACGAGATCGTCGACGGGGGCTCCCGACTGGCGGAGGCTGAGGGATTTGAACCCTCGATCAGGAATAACCCCGAAACCGCATTAGCAGTGCGGCGCCATAGACCGGACTAGGCGAAGCCTCCCCACAAGGAGCGTCTCCGCGCGAGCGGAACCGTTCCGTGTGTCAGTGATGATGCCACAACCGTGGGCCTTGGCACCAACCGCTGCCAACGTTACTAGGCGGGTCGTCCCCGCCGCAAAGAAGAATGAGATACTGCCGTCTCCGGAGGAGCTGCCCCGAGCCGAGGAGACCTGTCGACGTGAGCAGCAGGCCGATCCGAGGCGCTGCTCGCCTCGCCGCCATACTCGACGCCCTGCCCGACGCGCTGCTGCTGGTGAACAGCAACGGCACCGTCGTGGACGCCAACAGCGCGGCGGTCCAGGCGTTGCAGGCACCGGGCACCTCGCTGGTCGGCATGGGCGTGCTGGGTCTGCTGCCCGAGTTCGACCCCAGCCGGATCCCCGGCTCGATGCGCCCGGCCACCCGCGACGGAGAGGCCCTCGACCGCCCCGTCCGGATGACCGCCCACCGCACCGACGGCACCACCTTCCCGGTCGAGGTCTCCGGCAACGACTTCGCCGACGACGGCGACGGCCGCGGCTACGCGCGCTCCCCGTACGACTCGTACCGCGAGAACTCGCCCTCCTCCTCCGACCTGCTCCTGCTGCTGGTCCGCGACCTCTCCGGCCGGCTCGGTGTCGAGGCCGAGCTGCGCCGCCAGCACAAGCAGACCGAGATGATCCTGCGCGCCGCCGCCGAGGGCGTGCTCGGCGTGGACCTCGAAGGCCGCTGCGTGCTGGTCAACCCGGCCGCGGCGCACATCCTGGAGTACCGGGCGAGCGAGCTGGGCGGGCGCGAGCTGCACCCGCTGATCCAGCACTCCCGGGCCGACGGCACCCCGCTGGCGCTGGAGGAGTCGGCGCTGCTGGACACCCTGACCTCCGGGCGCAAGCACCGGGTGCGCGGCACCGTGCTGTGGCGCAAGGACGGCCGGCCGGTCACCGTCGACCTCACCACCGCCCCGGTCCGGGACGGCGACCAGCTGGTCGGCGCGGTGATGACCTTCACCGACCGCAGCCGCGAACTCGCCCTGGTCGCCCGCAACGAGCACCTCACCGCCGTCCTGGAGAGCGAGCTGGGCGGCGCGCTGAACGCGCTGAACCAGCGGCTCGACGCGCTCGCCGCCGACCCGGCCGGCCAGCTCTGGCCGGAGGCCAACTGGACGCTGCGCCGGCTGGCCGCCGAGTGCCGCCGGTTCGGGAAGCTGATCGACGGGGTCCTCGACCACCAGCGCTGCGAGGCCGGCGAGGCCGGCGAGAGCGGCGCCGCCGAGGCCAAGGACGGCAAGGAGTCCAAGGCTGGCAAGGACGCCAAGGACGCGAAGGACGGCAAGGGCGGGCGGAAGGCCGCGCCCCGGGTGCCGGTGGGCCTGGACAAGGTGGTCCGCCGGGCCGTCGAGGAGGCCGGCGAACTGGTCGGCCCCGGTCGGGTCCGGTTCTCGGTGCACGCCGCCGCGGTCGAGGTGATCGCCGACGAGCGGCGGCTGGCGCAGGCGCTGGCCCACCTGGTCGCCGACGTCAGCGGCGTCGGGCTGGCGCTGGACACCCCCGACGCCCCCTCCCCCGGTCTGGCCGTGCCCGGGCTGAACGGCGCCGCGCCCGCGCTGTCGCCCGCCCCCGAGCCGCCGACCGTCGTCCTGGCCGCCGCCCAGCGCGGTGAGGTCGCCCGGGTCGAGATCCGCGGCCCCGGCGTCGGCGGCAGCCCCGTCCACCTGCCGATAGCCCGGGCGGTGGTCGAGCGCCACGGCGGTGTGCTCCAGCCGCACGAGCTGCCCGGCAAGGCCGGCACCACGTACGTCGTCGAGCTGCCGCTGGACCCGGCCGCCGCCAAGGCCGCCGCCGAGCGCGCCGGCGCCGAAGGCCGCTCCGACCGGCCCAAGGAGAGCGACAGCGCCGTCCTGCCCGAGCTTCCGGGCATCCCGCAGCTGCCCAGCAGCGGCGAGGCCGCCGACACCGCCGAGCCCGCGCCGGCCGGCGAGCGGCCCGACCCCGAGGACGCGGGAGCCGCCGCGGCCCCCGCAGCCCCCGCGGCTCCCGACGCGGAGCGGGACCCCGCCGAGGAGGCCCCCGCCGAGCGGCGCGGCCGCCGTGGCCGACCGGCCGCCGAGACCCCGGCCCCCGGCACCCCCGACGTTCCGGCCGACCAGTGGCCGAACGCCCCCGCGCGGGTCGAGCGGGCCGTCCCCGAGCAGTGGAACGGCACCGGCAACGACCCCGCGTACGGCCGCCAGGGCCTGGCCGGCCCGGACGGTGCCCAGAGCGACCCGTGGGGCAAGGACGACGGCCGCTCCGGCCCCGCCTACGCCGTACCCGTCGAGGGCCACCGGGCGCAGCCGAACCGCCCCGGCGGACGCGAGCCGCTCGCGCTCGGCCCGGCGCCCACGCCCGCCGCCCCCGACGGCACCCCGCCCGGCGGCACCCCGACCGGCGGCACCCCGACCGACGAGGCCGCCCAGGAGCTCTCCCCGGGCGAGACCAAGCACCGGCGCCGGCGCGCACTGCCCTCGGCCGACGAGGCCCCCGGCGGCTTCGCCCTGCCCGGAGCACCCGAGACCCCGGTCTACCCCGGCCTGGAGCACGCCCTGCCGGCCGGCCCCCCGCCCGTGCTGCCCGAACCGGCGGCCACCGCCCCGACCGGGCGCCGCCGCCGGCTGGCCGTCCCGCCGGGGCCGGGACCGGACGCGCTGGTGAACGCCTCCGGTCCGGCCGGTCCGGTCGGCCAGGCACAGCCCTCCCCCGGCACCGCGCTGGCGCCCGCCCGCGCCGCGCTGCCCGCCGCCGTCGAGGAGCCGTCCGGACCGCGCCCGGTCGGCACCGGCCTGGGCGAGCTCGCCCCGCCGCGCCAGCTCGGCCCCGCGCCGCTGCCCGCCGCCGCGCCGCAGCCGCCCGTCCCCGCCGACGCCGCCCGGACCGCGCCGCGCCCGATGGCCGAGCTCCCGCCCGCCGACGAACGGCCCGCCGCCGGACAGCCGTCGGCCCCGACCGGCGAGCTGGCCAACACCCGCCGGCTGCTGGTCTGGCCCGAGCCCGACCCGGCCACCAAGCAGGCCCTCCAGGCCCGCGGCTACCTGCCGGTGATCGTCAGCTCCCGCGAGGAGGTGGACGCGCAGGTCGCCGGCTTCCCCGCCGCCCTCTTCGTCGACCCGCTGACCGGCCCGATCACCCGCACCGCGCTCCAGTCGCTGCGCACCGCGGCGCTCAACCGCAGGGTCCCGGTGCTGGTCACCGCCGGCCTCGGCCAGGCCACCCGGGACGCCGCGTACGGGGCCGACCCGGCCGTCCTGCTGCGCGCCCTCGCGCCGCGCGACGGCGAGCACCACGCCCCGCGGGTGCTGCTGGTCGAGGGCGACCCGGACATCGCCGCCGCCATGATCGGCAGCCTGGAGCGGCGCGGCATGCACGTCGAACACGCGGTGGACGAGAACGACGCGGTCGCCCGGGCCAGCAGCGTGCAGCCCAACCTGGTGGTGATGGACCTGCTGCAGATCCGCCGCCGCCGGGTCGGCCTGCTGGACTGGCTGCGCGCCAACGACCGGCTGCACCGCACCCCGCTGGTGGTCTACACCTCGGTGGACCTCGACCCGCGCGAACTGCCCCGGCTGCGCACCGGCGAGACGGTGCTGTTCCTCGCCGAGCGCTCGACCAGCGAGGACGTCCAGTCCCGGATCGTCGACCTGCTCGGGCGGATCGGCGCGATGGGCGAGGCGGGCGTCGCCGCCGCGGGCTGACTCGACTCCTCGGCACGTGGAAAGGGCCGGCCGCCCCCGTTCGGTACGGGGACGGCCGGCCCTTCCACCGGGAGCTCCGCGCCGATCGCCACCGGGCGGTCACTCCTCGCCGGTCACTCCTTGCCGAGCAGCGTGACGTCCAGCTCCTCGGCCGCGTAGCTGGCCCGGATCACCTTCTTGTCGAACTTGCCGACCGAGGTCTTCGGCACCGACTCCACGATCGACCAGCGCTCCGGCAGCTGCCAGGAGGCGATCCGCTCGCCCAGGAAGGCCCGCAGCTCCTTCAGCCCGACGGTCGCGCCCGGGCGCAGCACCACGGTGGCCAGCGGGCGCTCGCCCCACTTCTCGTCCGGGACGGCGACCACGGCGGCCTCGGCCACGTCGGGGTGGGCCATCAGGGCGTTCTCCAGCTCGACGGACGAGATCCACTCGCCGCCGGACTTGATGACGTCCTTGGCCCGGTCGGTGAGGGTCAGGTAGCCGTCGGCGGTGATGGTGCCGACGTCGCCGGTGCGCAGCCAGCCGTCCTCGGAGAACTTGTCCTCCGGGCGGACCGGGTCCTGGCCGGCGCCGCCGTAGTACGCCCCGGCGATCCACGGGCCGCGCACCTCCAACTCTCCCGCCGAGACGCCGTCGTGCGGCATCCGCTCGCCGCCCGGGCCGATCAGCCGGGCCTCGACGGAGGCCGGGAAGATGCCCTGGGTGACCCGGTACGGCCACTCCTCCTCGGGGGTGAGGCCGCCCGGCGGCTGGGCGAAGCAGCCGAGCGGGGAGGTCTCGGTCATGCCCCAGGCGTGCAGCACCCGGATGCCGTGCCGCTCCTCGTAGGCCTTCATCAGGGAGGGCGGGCAGGCGCTGCCGCCGATGACCACCATGCGCAGGCTGGAGGTGTCGTAGTCGCCCGCGTCGAGCTCGTCCAGCAGGCCGGCCCAGATGGTGGGGACGGCGGCGCTGACGGTCGGGCGGACGGCGGCGATCATCTCGGCCATCGGCTTGGGCTGGAGGAAACGATCCGGCATGAGCAGGTTGGCGCCGGACATGAAGGCCGCGTGCGGGATGCCCCAGGCCTGGACGTGGAACATCGGCACCACCGGCAGCGCGGTGTCGCGCGGGGTGAAGGCGAAGTTGTCACCGGTGTTGACCTGGAGGCAGTGCAGGTAGACCGAGCGGTGGCTGTAGAGCACGCCCTTCGGGTCCCCGGTGGTGCCGGAGGTGTAGCAGAGCACCGCGGCCTGCCGCTCGTCGATGTCGTGCTGCCACGGGTACTCGGTGGGGCGGCCGGCGATCAGCTCCTCGTAGTCGTGCACGCCGCCCGCGAAGCCGGCCAGCACCGAGCGGTCGCCGGGGCCGCTCACCACGATGTGCTTGAGGGTCGGCGCGAGGTCCTGGAGGACGGCGGCGAGCAGCGGCAGGACGGTGCCGTTGACGACGATCACGCGGTCGGCGGCGTGGTTGACGATGAACGACAGCTGCTGGGAGGGCAGTCGCAGGTTCAGCGTGTGCAGCACGGACCCCATCGCGGGGACGGCGAGGTACGCCTCCAGGTGCTCGGCGTTGTTCCACATCAGGGTGGCGACCCGGTCGTCGGCGGTCACCCCCAGCTCGTCGCGCAGCGCCCAGGCGAGCTGCGCGGCGCGGGCACCCACCTCGGCGTAGCTGCGGACGACCGGCCCGGTGCCGTCCCAGGTGGTCACGGTCGAGCGGCCGTGGATGGTGGCCCCGTGCTCCAGGATTCGGGCGACGGTGAGCGGAACGTCCTGCATCGTGCTGAACACGGGTCCTCCTTGACCTGGCGGCACTGGCGGCAGCGCCTGCGGCACCTACCGGGCGGTAATGCGCGCGGACGTGCCCGATTGTGCCGCCCCCACCCCCCGCTGTCAGTATCCCGACCCCGTTGCACGGATCACGGATTCGTCCCGGTTCCGCCCCGGCCCCTCTCGGGTGGGTCAGGGTGGGTCAGGGGCGGGCGAGGTGGAGGGAGTTGGCGGGGTCGGGGGTGTAGGCGGGGTCGAGGGTCCAGCCCTGTTCGGCGGCGAGGCGCAGGGCCCGGTGGGCGCCGGCGCCGCGGTAGGTGGCGCGCTTGAGGTGGACGCGGTCCACTCGGGGGCCGCTGGGGGTGCGGGCGGCGGTGCTGATGCGCTTGGTGTCGCGGTCGAGGATGCGGCGGATGTGGCGGTCCCAGGCGGCGGGGCTGTTGGTGAACTCGGCGCGGAAGGCGCGCGGGCCGACGGTCCAGCGGGCGCCCCAGCGGTCCCAGTAGTCGGGCTCGGGGCGGCTCACCCAGCAGGTGAGCAGGCCGTACACCGGGACGTAGACGATCTGGAGCAGGAAGACGAACGGCAGCAGCGGCGCGAAGCGGACCGGCTGCGGACCCCACGGGGTGCCGGGGGCGGCGGGCGGGTCCTGCGGGGTGGGGGCGTTCAGGACGGCCGGGGCGGGGAAGTGGCGGGCGAGCCGGACGTGCCCGGCGTCGGTCCCGGCCGCCACGCCGTGCCAGCCGTGCCGCTCGGCGAGCCGCACCACGCCGGCCGCGCCGAGGCCGCGGTAGAGCCGCAGCGCGAGCCCGACCCGCACGACCCGGCCGAGGTCCGCCTGCACCTCGCCGTCGCCGGCCGCGTACGCCGCCTCGGCGGCGGCGATCCGGCGCGCCAGGATCGGGGCGACGTAGCGCTCCCAGTCCTCCGGGCGGCCGGTGAGCTCGGCCCGCAGCCGGCGCGGCGGGAGGAAGCTGCGGTTGACCTTCAGCCAGCCGTCGGAGCTGGGGCCGGACCCGCCGCCGACGTTGTCGGCGAAGATCAGGAGGACGAAGAGGAGCACCAGGCCGAGGATCCAGAGCGGTGCGTAGATCCACTGGAGGAGGAACTGGGTCAGCACCGCCGCGCGGCTGCGGCGCGGCGCGGGGCCGGGGAAGCCGCCGGGAAGCCCGCTCGCGGGCCTCGGCGGGGCGGACGCGTGCGACTGCTGCGACGGGTACGGCTGCTGGGGCGGGTACGGCTGCGACGGCGGCACCGGCTGCGCGTACGGGTTCTGCGGGGGCGGGCTCTGCGCGTACGGGTTCTGCTGGTACGACGCCTGCCCGTACGGGTACTGCGGCGGCGGTGGCGCGCCGTGTCCGCCGGTGCCGCCGTACCCCTGGCCGTTCGTCATACCGTTCCCCCCGTGCTCGATCGGGGGCCACCCTATCCGCGGGTCTCAGAGGGCGGTCGGGCCGTCCACGAGGTCGCGGTCGACGGTGAGGGTGGCGCCGCCGAAGGTCTCCTCGACGTTGCCGTTGTACTGGTGGACGCGCTGGTGGGAGCTCCAGAGGTCGGGGGCGAGGCCGCCGGAGCCGTCGGTGTCGGCCTTGCCGTCCCAGCGGGCGTACCAGAGCGCGTCGGGCAGCGGGAAGCTGCCGGCCCGGGCGGCGGCGGCGAGGTCCGCGATGCCGGAGTCGAGGCTGGAGTAGAAGCCGGAGCCGTAGCCGGCGGCGTGCAGGCCGGCGGTCCAGCCGAGGGTGAAGTCGACCACCGCCTGGCTGCAGACCGGGTCGCGCGGCGGGTAGGCCTCGATGTCCAGGTAGACCGGGCTGCCCGGGGCGAGCCCGAGCGCGCGCAGGGCCAGAACGGCCTCGCCCGCCTCCTCCTGGCCCTGCTCGACGGCGTTCACCGGGTCGATCCGCTTGGGCTTGTGGCCCGGGTCGGCGCACGGAGCCTGCAGCCCGACGTGCACCGGCAGGAACCGCCAGCCCATCGTCCGCGCCTGGCGCACCCACTCGGCGGTGAGCCGGGGCTGGGTGCAGCCGCGCTGGGAGCCGCTGGTGTAGATGCCGAGCGCCCCGTACGGGGAGGCGTCGCGCCAGGCCTTCAGGGTGTCGAGCGGTGGTGCGGTGCAGGCGTCGAAGGCGGGGCCGTTCCAGGTGTCGCGGATCCGGGGCGGGCCGGACCGGTCGGGCAGTGTGACGGCCCGGATGCGGGGCGCGGCGACGGCGGTCCGGGCGGCGGCTTCGGCGTTCACGCCCGTCCCGTCGGTGGCCAGCAGGAGCACGAGGGCGGCGGCGAGGAGGGCTGCGGGGCGGAGATGGCGCACCCCGCCTTGATACTGACGGACCGTCGGACTGCTGCGGCAGCCACGCCGCGGCGCCCTCGGGAGTCCGCCCTTTCGGACGCACCCGTCCGGATCCGTCCCGATTTTTGTAACGAGCTTGCCCGTTCATCACTCCTTACGGCAAACTCACAAACATGCCCACCTCCCATACCAGCGAAACCCCCGCCGCCTCGTCGTCGGCCGCCGCCGTCGCCGAGGCCCTTGCCATGCCGCCCGCCCCCAAGGGCGAGCCTGCCGGCGAGCGGGGAAGCTGGCGACGAGGTGGGGCGTCCGGCCCCGCGGCGCCACCCGGAACCCACGCCGGCCGATCCCCCGGCCGGTTCGGCAAGGTCCTGCGGCGCCCGGAGCGGATCCCGGCGCCGCTTCTCTGTCTGGCCGCGATGTTCCTGGTGCAGACCGGCATCGCGCTGTCCAAGCCGCTGTTCGGCCCGCTCGGGGTCAGCGGCACGACCTTCCTGCGGCTCGGCTTCGCCGCCGTCATCCTGCTCGCCGTCACCCGGCCGAAGCTGCGCGACAAGCGCCCGCGCGACCTCGCCGCGGCCGCACTGCTCGGCATGGCCTCGGCCGGGATGACCTTCCTGTTCGCCGGGGCCATCGACCGGCTGCCGATGGGCACCGCCGCGACCATCGAGTTCCTCGGCCCGCTCGCGGTCGCCCTGGTCTTCGCCCGGCGCGCCAGCCACCTGCTCTGGGCGCTGCTCGCGGCCGCGGGCGTGGTGCTGCTGACCCTGCTCGGCGAGGGGGACGGCGGCGGGTCGCTCGACCCGGTCGGCCTGCTGTACGCCTTCGGGGCGGCCGCCTGCTACTCCGCGTACATCCTGTTCACCGACAAGGTCGGCGCGACCTTCCAGGGGTTCCAGGGCCTCGCGGTGTCGATGACGGTCGGCGCGCTGACGCTGGCGCCGTTCGGGCTCGGCCAGGCCTGGCACGGGCTGACCGCCCCCGGGGCCTCGGCTCCGGCGCTGCTCGCCGCCGTGGCCGGGGTGTCGCTGCTGCTGCCGGTGATCCCGTACGCGCTGGAGATGACCGCGCTGCGACGGATGCCGCAGCGGGTGTTCAGCGTGCTGGTCAGCCTGGAGCCGGCGGTCAGCGCACTGGTCGGGCTGGTGGTGCTGGGCCAGCTGCTGGGCGCGCCGCAGCTGGCCGGGATCGGCTGCGTGGTCGCGGCCAGCGTGGGCGCCACACTGACCGGGCGGCGGTAGCCCCGCGGGTACCTGCGTAGGCCGCGCGGGGCCGTGCGCGGCCTACGGCCAGAGCAGGGTGCGCGACCACTCCGCGGAGCTGACCGGGCCGATGCGGATGTAGCGCAGTCGGACGTGGCGGCGCTGGCTGTCGCCCTGCCAGAACTCCACCTCGTGCGCCCACAGGGTGTAGACCGCGTGCCCGGGCGCCACCGCGTCCGGGTGCGTCTCCAGTCGGCGACGGGCGACCGCCACCGCCTCGTCGTACTCGTCGAGAGAGCCCAGCGGCTCGCTCTGCCGCCCGACCAGCGAGACGACCCGGGCAGCGGGCGAGCGGGTGGCGAACTCGGCGGCGGCGACCAGGTCGGCGGCCCGCTCGACGGTGCCGCGCACCCGGACCTGGCGGCCCAGCTGCGGCCAGTAGACGGTCAGCGCGGCGGCCGGGTGGGCGGCGAGCTGGCGGCCCTTGACGCTGTCGGCGTCCGCGGAGAAGTTCCAGCCGGTGCCGGCCGCGTCGACGTCGCGCAGCACCAGCACCCGGGCGTCCGGCATGCCGTCGGCGTCGACGGTCGAGAGGGTGAAGGCCTGCGGGTCCAGCACACCGGCGTGCAGCGCGGTTTCGAGCCAGTCCACGAACAGCGGGCCCGGCTCGGCGGGGGCGGCCTCGTGGTCGAAGGACGGCAGCGGGCGGGCCATCGGCGGGCGGCCGAGCAGCAGTTCGGGGACGGACCTGGGGGCGGACCGGTGCTCGTGGACCGGCTCGGCCGACGGCTCCGGGCGCGCCTCAGCGGGGTCCGCTCCGGGCTCCGCCGCAGGCCTGGCCCCGTCCGGGCCGGTCAGGCCCTCCTCCTCCGCCGCCATCGCGCGCCCTTCCTTCCGATTGCCGCGGTCGCCACCCCGGCCGGGCCGGGCCTTCCGGGCCGGGCACATGGGTGCGCTGTCGGAGCGCAACCGTACCGCCGTACACCGACGGCTCCGGGCGCGGGCCCTCGATGAACGGATCCGGGCCGGTCAGCGGGGTGTTTCGGGGCCCTTCACGGGTGCCCGGACGGGGAGATCCGGGGGCGGACGGCGAGCGCGCCGGCGCCGGACGCGCTCGTGGGCGGTGCCGATGGCGGCACCGCCCACGAGACCGGTTTCGCGGTGACCCTTTCCGCGGGCCGGTCGAATGCGCTGTTCCCTCTGGTGTGAAGCGTCAGCTCCTCGGTGTCCGTGAAGCGCCGGCTCCTCGGTGTCCGTTCCGGCCGTTCCGATCCGGTCCCGTTCGCGGCTGCTCAGCTCACCCGCGTCCGCCCACGTCAGGCGCCCCCGCCTTCCGTGGTGCCCGGTGCCGTCACTCGGCCGTGCGGTCGGTCAGTTGAAGGTCGGGGCGACGACGACGGTGACGTCCTTGTTGCCCTGGCCACCCTGCACGGTGCCCGCGTTGTCCTTCACGGCGACGGTGTTGTCCTGGTTCGAGGCACCGGAACCGGTGGCGGTCTGCTGGGTGGAGACGTAGTTGCCGTCGACCCCGCCGAACACGTTGCCGGTGCCCGTGTTGGAGACCACCCCGGTGTCGGAACCGGAATCGGCGCCCGCTCCCTCGTCGGCGACGGCAGCACCGGCACCGGCCAGCAGCAGGCCGGCCGCGAGTGGCCCGGCCAGGAGCAGCCCGGTTTTTCGACGGGTGTGGACGCGTGCCATGGGTGCCTCCGGGAAGCCGTTCATCGGGCAGTGGTCGATCAAGGTGTGCAAGGTTCGTCAGCGAGACGAACACCTGCGAACTGCGGCGCCGGAAGACAGACTTCCGCAACAAATCGACAAAGCGCTAGCTCATGCGGCGGATTTCGCCCGTTCGCGTGATATCCGTGCCGCCGCGCATAACGGCTCGGAAAGCGATCCAGGTGGCGACACACCCCGCCCGAGCTGGGAACTTCGCCCGGACGGCCGTCGACCGAGACGCCCGGGAGGGCGGCGCAACGCCGTCACGCGGCCCGCCGAGCGCACCACCCCGGCGCATGCGAACCATGAACGCGCCCCTGAAAAGTTCGGTCACCCTCCCATGTCGACTTTTCCGGCAATTTGCAGTCCGTCGGAAAGTCGCACTTCGACAGCGGGAAGGTGGGCGCTGAGGGTCCGCCCAGCGGTGATGTGCCGTTGGAAATCAGATCATCTTGCCGGGATTCAGGATTCCCAGCGGATCGAAGACCGCCTTCAGCTGCCGCTGCAGGTCCAGCGCCACCGGGCCCAGCTCACGCGCCAGCCAGTCCCGCTTCAGCAGCCCCACCCCGTGCTCCCCGGTGATCGTGCCGCCCAGCTCCAGCCCGAGAGCCATGATCTCGTCGAAGGAGCGCTGGGCGCGGGCCGCCTGCTCCTCGTCCGAGGCGTCGAAGATGACGATCGGGTGGGTGTTGCCGTCCCCGGCGTGACTGACCACGCCGATGGTCAGTCCGTGCCGCTCGGCGATCACCGCGACGCCGTCCAGCAGCTCTGCCAGCCGGGAGCGCGGCACGGCCACGTCGTCGATCATCGTGGTGCCCAGCCGGTCCAGCGCGGGCAGCGCCATCCGCCGGGCGGCCAGCAGCAGGTCGGACTCCGCCTGGTCCTCGGCCGGCACCACCTCGGTCGCCCCGGCCTCCCGGCACAGCCGCGCGACCCGGGCCAGCTCCGCCACCCGGTCCGGCCCGTCGAAGGCCACCAGCAGCAGCGCCTGGGTGGACTCCGGCAGACCCATCCGCCCCAACTCGTTGACGGCCCGCACCGAGACCGCGTCCATCAGCTCCATCAGCGACGGGGTCAGACCGCGCGCCATCACCTCGCAGACCGCCGCCCCGGCCGTCCGCGCGCTCGGGAACTCCGCCGCCAGCGCCAGCTGGGGAGCCGGCGCCGGCCGCAGCGCCAGCACCGCCCGGACCACCACTCCGAGCGTCCCCTCCGAACCGACGAACAGCCTGGTCAGGTCGTAGCCGGCCACGCCCTTCGCGGTCCGGCGACCGGTGGACAGCAGCCGCCCGTCCGCCAGCACCACATCCAGCCCGAGCACGTACTCGCTGGTGACGCCGTACTTCACGCAGCAGAGCCCGCCCGCACCGGTACCGATGTTGCCGCCGATCGTGCAGGACTCCCAGCTGGACGGATCCGGCGGATACGAGAGGCCCAACTCCTCGACGGCTCGGGAGAGTTCGGCGTTCACCACACCGGGCTCGACCACCGCGATCCGGTTCACCGGGTCGATCTCCAGGATCCGGTTCAGCTTCACCAGCGACAGCACGATGCAGCCGTCCACCGCGTTCGCCGCCCCCGACAGCCCGGTCCGGGCGCCCTGGGGCACCACGGGGACGCGCAGCTCGGTCGCGGTGCGCAGCACGTGCTGCACCTGCTCGACCGTCTCCGGGAACACCACCACCGCGGGCTGCCCGGCCGCGCAGAAGGCCGCCATGTCGTGGCGGTACGCGGCGGTCACGTCCGGGTCCACCACGACGGCCCCGTCCGGGAGAGCCTGCGCCAGTCGGTCCGTCAGATCACTCATCGCCGCCTCCACTCGCCGTCCGGCCGCCTCCACCTCCGCACTCTGCCCGGACGGCGGGGGCCCGGCAAGTACGCCCGGAGACGGGTGGGGAGTGGGAAGGGGCGGGCAAGCGGGCCCGGAAGCGGGTGGGGAGGTGGAAAGGGGCGGGCAAGCGGGCCCGGAGACGGGCGGGGAGGTGGAAGGGCGCCGGACGGCGGGCGGAGGCCGGGCGACTCAGGCCCGGCGGAGGGCCGGGGTGGCCAGGGCGGTGAGGCCCGCGGTGGCGGTGGCGAGGGCACAGAGCAGGGTGGGCAGGGTGGCGCCCGCCGCGTCCGTGAGCAGCCCCAGCAGGGCGTTCGCGAGCACCAGGGCCAGGCTCTGCACGAGCGTCAGCAGCGCCTGGACCCGTGAGAGGTGGCTGTGCGGCGCGCCGGTCAGCACCAGCGGGCCGAGGTGGCAGGCGAAGAGCCCCGCGCCGAGGCCCGCCACCGCACTGCCGGCCACCGCCACCGCCGGTTCCCCGGCCAACGCCAGCAGCGCGGTCCCCGCCGAGGCCGTACAGAGCCCGGCCGCCGCCCCCACACCGGCCCGGGGCAGCCCGCCCCGCCGGGCGACCAGGCCGGCCACCGCGAGCACCCCGGCCGCCTGCCCGGCGCTCACCAGTCCCGCCGTCCCGGCCGCCCAGCCGTGGGCCCGGGCGAGCAGCGGGCCGAGCAGCGACACCACCGGCAGTAGCGCCCCGGCCGCCGCGCCGGTGAGCAGCAGCGCGGCCCGCAGCAGCGGGTCGGCCAGGGCGAGCCGGACTCCGGACGCCGCCTCGCGCAGCAGTCCCTCCCGCGGGCCGGACGGCTCCTCCTCCCGGGGGCGTACCCGCAGCAGGACCAGCAGCACGATCCCGAAGCTCGCCGCGTCCGCCAGCGCCGCACCGGACAGCCCGCCGGCCGCGACCAGCAGGCCGCCCAGCGGTGCCCCGAGCAGGACGGCGCTCTGCCCGCCGGCCTGCCGCAGGGCGAGCGCCCGGGGCAGCCGGTCGGCGGGCACCAGGCGGCGCGGCATCGAGCCGCTCGCCGGGAGGTGGAAGGCGTCGACCGTCCCGATCACGGCCGCCGCCGCGACCAGCAGCCACAGCGGCGTGCCCCGGTCGGCCGCCACCAGCGCCAGCGCGCCGGTCGCGACCAGCATCACCGTGTCCCCGACGAGCATCACCCGGCGGGCGCCGAACCGGTCGGCGACCGCGCCGCCCAGCAGGACCAGCACGGTGCGCGGCACCGTGATCGCGGTCAGGACCAGCCCGGCCGCGCCGCCGCCGTGCGCGGAGGCGGCCCAGCCGAGGGCGAAGTACAGCGCGGCGTCGCCCAGCAGTCCGGCCTGGACCCCGGCCAGCCAGAACAGGTACGGACGGGGCAGCGCGACCGGGGCCGGTGCGCCGGTGGTGGTGGTCATGCCGGGCGACGCTAGGCCCCTCGACCAGGTCGAGGGCAAGCACGCCGAGGGCGCCGCCACCGGCGGACGACCGACGAACTACCGGCGGACCACCGGCTCCTGGAGCTCGGTGACCCACCCCGCCTGGTCCTCCGGGCACTCCAGGTACAGCTCCCGGGCGTAGCCGGCCGAGCGGTAGCCGTTCTGCTCGATGAAGCGGGCGAGTTCCTGGCTGCTGCCCAGCACCTCGTCCATCGAGCCGCGGTGCACGATGGTCGCCGCCTCCTCGATCGGCGGCAGGTCGAGCACCTCGAAGTCGTGCGCGCCCGGCCGCACCGACGAACCGACCGGGATGCCCACCAGGACCAGCACCGCGCCGTTGCCCTCCGGTGCGTCCTGGTAGTGGGCGACGGAAGGACCGGTCGCCTCGATCCCGGCCTCGGCCAGCCGCCCGCACAGCTCGCCGAACAGCGGCCCGATCACCGGTCCGATGTCCTCCGGCTCGTAACTCGCGGCCACACCACTCAGTTGGGCCACCCGGACGGACGGCACCGGCTTCACCACGACATCGTGTGCGGACATGGTCCCCTCACTCTCGATCGTCCGGAGCCTCGCCTCCACCCGGGCCAGCCGCAGCTCGTCGGCCGCGATCGCCTCGGCGAGCTGGGCCCGCCGCAACCGCAGCATCCCGCGCAGTTCGGCCGGGTCCACCCGCTCGTCCAGGACGGCCCGTACCTGCTGCAGCGTGAAGCCGAGCTCCTTGAGCGCGATCACCCGGTTGAGCCGGGCGAGTTGGGATGCCTCGTAGAAGCGGTACCCGCTGACCGGGTCCACCCGGGCGGGCCGCAGCAGTCCGATCGCGTCGTAGTGGCGCAGCATCCGTACCGACACCCGGCCGTGGCTGGCGAAGTCTCCGATGTTCAACATGGTGCGACCACTCCATCCCCTACCACCGTGTCAGGGTCAACCCCGCTCGCCCACCACCCCCCGGGGAACGCGAAGGGCGGGTGCCGAACGATGTCGGCACCCGCCCTGAGCAGGTGGTTCTCCTACCGGCGGAGAGCGTGGGATTCGAACCCACGGTACGGGGTCACCGCACGACAGTTTTCAAGACTGTTCCCTTAGGCCGCTCGGGCAGCTCTCCAGGCGGAGGTCAGCCTAACGGGTCCGGAGGGGTTCGGTGCACACGTTTCCGCGCGGGCCGTGGGTTACTGGTCGCCCTCGCGCTGGCCGAGGGTGACCTTGGTGTTGAGGGTCTGGCCGTTGCGGGTGTACTCGACGTCGACGGTCTCGCCGGGCTTGTGCGTCCAGATCCGGCTGACCAGGGCCGGGCCGTTCTCGATCGGGACGCCGCCGAGCTTGGTGATGACGTCGCCCGGCTTGAGGCCGGCCTTGTCGGCCGCGCCGCCGGGGGTGACGGCGGGCTGGCCCTGGATGTCCTTGGTCTGGATCTGCGCGCCGTCGCCCTTGTAGTCGTCGTTGCGCAGCACGTCGAGCTTGGCGTAGACCGGCTTGCCGGTCTTGATCAGGGTGTCCGCGACCCACTTGGCCTGGTTGATCGGGATGGCGAAGCCCAGGCCGATGCTGCCGGCCCGGCCGTTGGCGGAGGCGTTGGACTGGATCGCCGAGTTGATGCCGATCACCGCGCCGCCGGAGTCCAGCAGCGGGCCGCCGGAGTTGCCGGGGTTGATCGAGGCGTCGGTCTGGAGGGCGTTCATGTACGAGGCCTGCGAGCCGGTGTCGTCGCCGGAGGCCACCGGGCGGTCCTTGGCGCTGATGATGCCGCTGGTGACGGTGGACTCCAGGCCGTACGGCGCGCCGATCGCGACGGTGGCGTCGCCGACGTTGACCTTGTCGGAGTCGGCCAGCGGCAGCGGGGCCAGCTTGCTCTTGGGCGGGTTGTCGATCTTGACCACGGCGACGTCGTAGCCCTCGGCGTGGCCCAGCACCGAGGCGCTGTAGGAGGTGCCGTCGGCGAACTTGACGGTCAGTTTGCCGCCGCTGAGGGTCGGCGCGACCACGTGGTTGTTGGTGAGGATGTGGCCCTCGGTGTCGAAGACGAAGCCGGTGCCGGTGCCCGACTCGCCGTTGCCCTGCGCCTTGATGGTGACGACGCTGGGCAGCGCCTTCTGCGCGATGGCGGCGATCGAGCCGGGGGCGGGCTCGTTCTTCTGGGTGTCGCTGGCCTGGACGGTGGTGCTGCGGTGGTCGTTCGCGGAGCTGTTGCGGTCGACCCCGTCGGCGACGGACACGCCGAGCGCGCCGCCGGCCAGGCCGGCGACCACCGCGACGGCCGCGATCAGGGCGACCAGGCCGCCGCGCTTCTTGCGCGGGCCACCGTGGCCGCCGGGACCACCAGGACCACCGGGGTAGTCCGCCGGGTAGCCGAGCGGGCCGGCCGGGCCGCCGGGGTAGCCGGCGCCGCCGGAGGTGGAGTCGTGGGTGGGGCCCCAGCCGCCGAGCGGCTGGCCGGCCCCGAAGGGGTGGTGGCCGTGCGCGGCGGGGGCGGCGGCCGGAGCGGCGCCGAAGCCCTCGTGAGCGCCGGCGGCGGGGACGCCGTGGGTCGGGGTGGCGTACGGGTTGCCGGCCGGCGGCAGGGCCGGGGCGGCGGGCGCGGCTGCGGCGGGGGCCGCGGCGACCGGGGACGGCGGGGCGGGCGGCAGGACCGGCGGCGGCGCGTCGATGTAGCCGGTGGCCGGGTCGACGGCCGGCTCCTCCGCGACGGGCGCGGCGGGCGCCACGGACGCGGCGGGCGCGGCAGGCGCGGCAGGGGCCTCCGGCGCCGGCACCTTGGTGAAGGCGACGGTGGGCTTGTGCCCACCCTCGGCCGGGACCCCCTCGGCCGGAACGCCCTCGGCCGGGACGGCGTCCACGGGCGGCGCCGCCTCGACGGCAGCGGCATCGGCGGCACCCGCCTCCGGCCCCGGCACCCGCCGGAAGGCCATGGTCGGCTGGTGCCCGCCCTGAGCGGGGCCTTCGGAAGCGGTCTCGGCCGCCCCCTGGCCGGCGGGCTGCTCCCCCTGCGGCCCGGCGGGCCCAACCTCGCGCTCGGTGCTCACGGACGACCTCCATAGCTGGCAGAACCAAGGACCATAGTTTTTCGCACTGACGATTCGATTGCCGTAAGGACCCCTCTGAAGAACTCATAAGAATCCTTAGCCGGTACCGACACCGGTACCGACGGCCGAGGCTCCCCTCCCCCGCCGGACGTCCCGCGATGCGGACCGTACGCCCTCGGCCTTGGGTGTTGGCCCCCGTGCCGGTTAGCCTGTCGCTCACAACTGACACGCGGGAGCTTGGACCCACCAGGCTGAGAGTGCGCATGTCGACCGTACGCCACGCGAGTGACGGACGTTCGAGGGGGCGCTGACCGCCGGAACCTGTCCGGGTAATGCCGGCGTAGGGAGTATCGGCCATGCCGCCTGCTTCGCCATCCTCTTCTTCGGGTGCGCCCGAGTCCAAGGGTTTCTCCGGGTCCACGGCCACGGCCGTCCTGGACCGCCCCCAGCGGGCCGATCACGTCGAGGCGCCCCTGGTGCTCGACACCGAGCCGCCGCGCACGCTGCGCTTCCGGGACCACTTCGCGCTCTGGATGAACCTGGGCGTCAGCCTGATCGGCTTCTCCACCGCCGCCACCGTGCTCGGCGCCCCCGGCAGCGAGCTGTCGCTGGCCGCCGCGGTGACCGCGATCACCGTCGGTACGGTCGTCGGCACCGCGATGCTCGGCCTGGCCTCGCTGATCGGCGCCCGTACCGGCGCCCCCGCGATGGCGAACCTGCGCGGGCTGTTCGGCACCCGGCTGTCGTACCTGCCGACGGTGCTGAACATCGTGCAGTGCATCGGCTGGGGCGTGTTCGAGCTGCTGACCATCTCGGTGGGCGCCCAGACCGTCGCCCACACCACCGGCTACCGCTGGCTGTTCGTCCTGCTCGCCGGCGCGCTGACCACCGTGCTGACCATCTGGCCGCTGGGCTCGATCGCGGTGCTGCGCCGCTTCGTGGCCGGGGCGGTCGCGGTGGCGATGGTGTACTTCACCGTCCAGCTGGGCCGCCAGGGCGTGCCGGACCCGGGCGCGGGCAACTGGCACGGCTTCCTGGGCGCCACCGACGCGATGATCGCGGTGTCGGTCTCCTTCGTCCCGCTGGCCGCCGACTACACCCGGCACTCGCGCACACCGCGCTCGGCGTTCTGGGGCAGCTTCTCCGGCTACACGATCGCCCAGGTCTGGTGCTACGTGCTCGGCCTGATGGCGCTGCTGCAGTCGGACGGCGACCCGAACCGGATCTTCGACTCCTTCCTCGGGGTCTGGGCCGGCTGGCTGTTCCTGCTGGTGCTGGTGCTGCGCGAGACGGACCAGTCCTTCGCCAACGTGTACTCGACCGCGATGTCGGTGCAGAACCTGCTGCCGAAGGTGGACCGCCGGGTGCTCTCCGGCGCGATCGGCGTACTGATCACCGTGCTGGCGCTGCAGATCGACGAGTTCACCGACACCTACTACGGCTTCCTCGGCCTGATCGGCTCGGTGTTCGTGCCGCTGCTGGCGGTGCTCGTGGTGGACTACTTCCTCGGCGCCGGCCGGCGCGGCTGGAACCTCTCCGCCGACGCGCCGTCCCGCTGGCTGATGCTGCTGCCGTGGGCGCTGGGCTTCGCCGTCTACCAGTTCATCGCGCCGACCAAGGTGGCCGACTGGTGGACGGACTTCTGGACCTCCGCCCAGGAGGCGCTGCACTTCACCCCGCAGGAGTGGACCTCGGCCTCGTTGTTCGCCTTCCTGGTGCCGGCCCTGGTCACCTGGGCGCTCACCCCGCTCGGCCGCCGCGCCGCCCGGCCCTGACCGCACCGGACCTGACCTGACCGAACCGGCGAGGCCCGGCGGAACACGGCAGAACACGACTGAGCACGACCGAGCACGGCGAAGACGGCCCCACCGGTTGGGGCCGTCTTTGTCCGCGCTTCACTTCCGCCACCTATCGTTGGGCCTGTGACCAGCCCAGACCTGTCCTCGACGGCGGCGCGCACCGTGCCGACCGTCCAGGTGATCGCCCACCGCGGTTCCTCCCACGCCCTGCCCGAGCACACCCTCGCGGCCTACCGGCGCGCGCTCGACGAGGGCGCGGACGCGCTGGAGTGCGACGTCCGGGTCACCGCCGACGGCGCGCTGGTCTGCGTGCACGACCGCCGGATCGGCCGGGTCTCGAACGGCCGGGGCACCGTCTCGGCCATGACCCTCGCCGAGCTGGAGGCGTACGACTTCGGCGCCTGGAAGACCGGCCGCCCCAGCACCGACCCCGAGCTGCGCGGCGTGCTGCGGCTGGAGCGGCTGCTGGAGCTGGTGGTGGAGTGCGGCCGCCCGGTGGACCTGGCGATCGAGACCAAGCACCCGGTGCGCTTCCGCGGCCGGGTGGAGGCCGAGCTGCTGCGGACGCTGGAGCGGTTCAAGATCGGCGCGACCCGGGACGGCGGCCGCCCGTCCGCCCGGATCATGAGCTTCTCCTCGATCGCGCTGGACCGGGTGGGCGCCGCCGCACCGCAGTACCGGCGGGTCTTCCTGTTCGAGCGGACCCTGCCGCTGCTCGGCCGGCTGCGCGCGGGCTCGCCGCTGCCGGGCGGGGCGCGGATCGCCGGCCCGGGCATCGAACTGGTGCGGGCCCGCCCGCAGCTGGTGACCCGGCTGCGGGAGCTGGGGCACGAGGTGCACGTGTGGACGGTGGACGAGCCGGCCGACGTCGAGCTCTGCCTGGAGCTCGGGGTGTCCGCGATCATCACCAACCGGCCCGCGGAGGTGCTGGCGCAGCTCGGCCGCTGACGGCCGGATCATCGCCGGCTGACCGTCGGCTGATCGTCGGGCGATCCCCCGGTGATCCACCCGGTGATCGCCCCGGTGATCCCCCGGTGATCCGCCGACGCACCGAGGACCGGCCAAAGCCATACCGTCAGATCCGATCGCTTCTGGTCAGCAGTCAAACCTTCCTTGCGCGAAATTGCCGGAATTCTTGCATCCGGGCGACAGAGGGTGAGCACGGAATGACCTGATGTCGACCGTCGGTCGCCGCGCTCGAAATGGGCGGGCGGGATCGTCCGGTGCTCGTTTCCGACGCATTACCAAGGGGCATCTCTCCCTCGGCATACGCTGAAGGAGGTCCGGGGGTGGCGTTGATGGTGGCGCGTGAAGTGCCGACTTCATCGACCATGGCAGTGCCGCACGGCCCAGCGAGTGTCGGGGTCGCACGGCGCCGACTGCGTCGAGATCTGGGTGACCGGCAGATACCGGAACCGGTCATCGATGATGCTGTTCTGATCCTTTCCGAGCTGTTGAGCAACGCCTGTCGGTACGCCCGTCCGCTCGGCCCGCTGCCGGCGCTGGGGCGCGGCTCCCGGGCCGAGGTGCTCGGGCAGGTCCTGGTCGGTGTCCCGTCCGGGCCGCACGCCGCGCCGGGCGGCCGGGAGTCCGCCGAGGGCTCGGACGAGCCGGGCGGCGGGGTGCTGGTCCACTGGCAGATGCACGCCGACGGGGTGCTCACCCTGGAGGTCACGGACGGCGGGGCGGCCACCCGGCCGCTGCCCGCGAGTCCCTCGCTGACCTCGCGCGGCGGCCGCGGCCTGAGCATCGTCGACCAGCTGGCGAGCGACTGGGGCGTGCGCGACGCCCCGGGCGAGGTCACGGTCTGGGCGGCGCTGCCCGCCCGGGCCCGGCACGCCCGGCGCACCGGAGGCGATGCCCGTAGCGCATGAGCCGGGCTCGGGGAATGTGTCGTTAGGCTTCCCGGGACACAGGACCACCGTTCCCGGGAGAGCCGCAGCATGGGCAAGAAGGCCGCCAAGAAGGCGCCGCAGCGCCAGTCCACCACCGCCGTCACGGGCGAGATCCCCGTGGTCGGGGCCCGCGAGGACTGCCCCTGCGGCTCGGGCCGCCGGTACAAGGCGTGCCACGGCCGTGAGGCCTCGCACGCGGTGCAGGAGCTGGTGCACCGCCCGTTCGAGGGCCTGCCCGGCGAGGCCGACTGGGTGGCGCTGCGCGAGCTGGTGCCCGCCGCCACGGTGCCGCTGACGCTGGCCGCCGGGGTGACCGAGGGCGCGACCGGTGACGTCCCGTCGGTGACCCTCGCCACCGTGCTGCCGCTGGCCTGGCCGGCCCTGCGCCGCCAGGACGGCTCGATCCTGCTCGGCCTGCAGACCCAGTCCTCCTCCGGCGACCTCAGCCGCGACCTCGCGGACGCCCTGGAGCTGGCCCTGGCCACCGAGCCGGGCAGCCCGGTGCCGGCCCGCCGGACCGTCCCGGGCGGGCGCCGCCTGCAGGACCTGCTGGACAGCACCGCCGCGTTCACGCCCGCCGTGCACACCGGCTTCGAGTTCTGGCTGGAGGACGCCGAGGCCGCCACCGGCGAGGTCGCCGCCTCCCTGGAGCGCGCCAACGCCTCGGCCATCCCGACCGAGAAGCTCGCCGGCGTGGACTCCGCCTACTGGTGCGGCACCCCGGACAAGAACCACCTGCGCTGGGTGATGACCGTGCCCGAGGAGCAGCTGCTGGACGCGCTGGCCCGGCTGAACGCGGCCGACGAGGCCTCGCTCGGCCCGGACACCCGCCTGGTCGGCTCCTTCCGCGCGCACGGCCTGACCGTCCCGGTGTGGGACCTCCCGCTCGAGATGACCGCCGCCGACTGCGAGAAGCCGGCCGCCGAGTTCGCCGCGCGGCTCGCCTCCGTACTCGCCGACGGGACCCCGCTGACCGCCGAGGAGCGGCGCGCCCGCGCGAACCTGGTGAACCGTCAGGTCACCCTGAACTAAAGCGCGCGGGATCCGCGTGATACGCGTCACATTGTCGTGGTGAACGCGCAATTTCCGGGCGTGGAGGGCGTCTTGGAAATTGGCGCGAGCGCGGATCCTTGTTACTGTCTAAAGAGTCCGGCCGCTGGTGCATCCCCCGTCGCCAGCGGTCGGATCTTTTGTTTTTCCGGAGCGCCCGCACGGATCACCCCGACGGAGCGCCCGCGCGGAGCCCCGCCCTCAGTGGGCCGAGCGTCCGCGGTCCAGTCGGACCGTCGCCTCCACCAACTCCCCCAGCAGCGGCCCGACCTGCGGCAGCCAGACCCCGCCGCCCGCGCCCGGCCGCGGAGCCAGCACCCAGCGCACCCTCCCCCAGCCTCCGGCCGGGGGGACCCCCACCGCCGCGCCTCCGGGCGGCAGCGGCAGGAAGCCGCCCGGCCCGTGGTAGCGCAACGACCCAGGCACCCAAGGGAGTTGGACGAGCATGTCGCCGAGCGCGTCCAGCGAGTACGGAGCCACCAGCAGCGCGTAGCGGCCCGGCATCGCCAGCACCGGTCCGAGCGGCAGGCGCAGCGCGCTCAGGTAGACCAGTGCCCGGGCTCCGGCCTCCGCGGGCAGGCTGACCGCCGAGACGGTGCAGCCGGTGGCGGCCAGCACCGGCGCGTCCGGGCACCGCCGCTCCCACCACCAGCGCACCATCCGGGCGTCCGTGGTGGCGGCCAGCAGCGAGGGGTCGTGCGGGTGGGCGCCGGGGACGGTGCAGTCCGGGTCGCCGCAGGAGCAGCGGCCGTCGCACAGCACGGTGCCCGGCACCACGGGCCAGCGGTGGTCGACGGCGGCCGCCAGGGCCGCGGCCAACCGGGCGGAACGCTCCTCCGACCGGCTCTTCGGGTTCTCACGCATGGCGCTCGTTCCTTTCCCTGACCGCTCGGTTCGCTCCGCTCCACCGGCGTCCGTCGGGATCCTCCGTGCGGGCCGCCGCGGCGGGCCCCGGGCGGCGCGGGGCGGGGCGGGGCGGCGGGGCGGACGGCGCGGCTGCGACGTGGAGCAGGTGTGGAGCACGACATGAAGGGCCGCGCACCGGCACAGCCCTTGGAACGAGAATCCCGTACGCGACCGGATGGACGCCGCCCGGGCGCGCTTGGTTCCACCGTACGAGTGAGAGAGTTCCGGCCAGAGCGGCTCTCGGGCGGCACGGACATACGATCCGGACGGCCGCCCGGGTCCGTCCTCCCGGTTCTGCCCGCTCGCGGCCCGCTCCATGCCTGCGGGCTCCACGGGCGCGCGTACGCCCCCCGCACGCCCCCCGACCGGGTCGCGCCGGCTGTGGAACGGGCCACCGCGTCGTCCTGGATCTGGACATGCCCCGAATGGCCTGTGTAGAAGTGGTGGCATTGCTGTCGATCAATGACGAGTAGTAGCGAATCGAGGCGAAACACGCCCTTTGGCCGTGCTCGCTCCACATTGGCCTTAGCTGGGGGTTTCGCATGGCACGTAGCACCGCGTCAGGAGTGACGGCATGAACGAGTCCCACCCGTCGACGGCCGTCCCGTCGACGACGACCGCCGAGCCGGGCGAACCCGGCTGCGCAGGCGGGCTCACCGTCCTCGACCTGCCGGACCTGCCCGGCCCCGTCGACGCCCCGGACGGCACGGCGGACGACCGCACGGCCCCGTCCGCCCTGGTGCAGGACCGTTTGGCCGGACGCCTGTCCGATTTCACCAGCCTGCACGAGCACACCGAGCGGCTGGCCCGCACCCGCGGCCTGACCGCCACCCTGGACACCGTCCTCGCCTCCGGCGCCGCCCTGCTCGGCGCCCGGCGCGGCATGCTGGTCACCAGGCGGCCCGGCGGCGGGCCCGGACAGCCGGTCGGCTTCAACCTCGACCGCGCCAGCCTCGGCGCCCTGGAGACCGTCCCGACCGAGCAGAGCCTGCTGGCCCGGCTGCTGCGCGAACTGGACCGGCCCGCCCACATGCACTCCCGCGACCTCGCCGAGGACCCGGCCATCGGCGCCCGGCTGCGCGAACTCGCCGTCCACCTCGGCCTCGGCGGCGCCTACGGCCTGCCGCTCGCCACCGACGAGGACGGCCCGCTCGCCGCCGCCCTCTGGTTCTACGACGAGCCCGCCGAACCGACCGGCTGCCAGCGGGAACTGGCCCGCCACTACTGCGAGATCGCCGCCCCGCTGCTCGCCAAGCAGCTGGAGTCGGACCGGATCTCGCGCACCACCGAGGCGCTGCGCCGCGGACTGCTGCCGGACCGGCTCCCCCAGGCCGCCGGGCTGCGGCTGGCCGCCCGGCTGGTCCCCGCCGGGCTGGAGCGCTCCTGCGGCAGCGACTGGTACGACGCGATCCCGCTGCCCGACGGCACCATCGGCCTCACCGTCGGATCCGTCTCCGGCGACGGCCCCGGGGCGGGCCCCGGCTCCGCCCCCGGCGCGGCCGCCGCGATGGGCCGGGTCCGGGCCGCGCTGCGGGCGTACGCGGTGCTGGAGGGCGAGGACCCGGTCTCCGTCCTGGGGGACCTGGAACTGCTGCTCAAGACCACCGAGCCGACCCGCACCGCGACCGCCGTCTACGCCTGGGTCGAGCCCGAGGAGCGCCGGATCACCCTGGCCGGCGCCGGGCACTGCCCGCCGGTCCTGGTCGGCCGGCACGGCGCCGAGTTCGTCGAGACCTCGCTCTCCGCCCCGCTCGGCATGCTGACCTGCTGGGAGGCGCCCGGGGTGGAGTTCACCGCCGAGCGCGGCGACACCCTGCTGCTCTACACCGAGGGCCTGGCCCGCCGCTGCGGGCCGACCCTGCACGCCGGGCAGGCCAACCTGCGCCGGGCCGCCGCCGACGCCCCGCGCGACGTGCGGATCGACCCGGACCGGCTCTGCGCCCACCTGCTGGCGGTCTGCCCGGACCGGGAGACCCCGGGCACGGCCACCGACGACCTGATGCTGCTGGCGGCCCGCTTCGAGTAGGAGAGGAACAGTTCGGGCCCTGGGGGTCCCCCCGGCCGAAGGCTGGGGGAGGACGGGCGGCCGCACGTCCGTACCATGGACGCACGGCCGCCCGCGCGTGTCGCGATCCGACACCTCCCCCGACGGGCGGCGGTACCACCCCCCAAGGAGGCGTTGCACGTGACCGAGGACCGTACCCCCGCGGTGGCCGAGAACCCCGAGGCCGAGGGCGGCGAGGAGCCCGAGCAGGTCAAGGGCCGCAAGAACGGTCTCTACGGCGAGATCTCCGACGAGCTTGCCGCCTCGATGAAGTCCGGCTGGGCCGACACCGAGCTGCACGGCCTCGTCCCGGTCGCCCAGGCCCCGTACGCGACCGAGCGCCGCGCCGCGCTGTCCGCCGCCTACCCCGGCGAGCGCCTGGTCGTCCCGGCGGGCAACCTGCGGGTCCGCTCCAACGACACCGACTACGCGTTCCGCGCCTCCAGCGAGTACGTCCACCTCACCGGCGACCAGACCGAGGACGCGGTGCTGGTCGGCGAGCCGACCGGAGCGACCGGCCACGAGTTCGCGCTCTACCTGCTGCCCCGCTCGAACCGCGAGAACGGCGAGTTCTGGCTGGACGGCTACGGCGAGCTGTGGGTCGGCCGCCGGCACAGCCTGAGCGAGCAGGAGCAGCTGCTCGGCCTGCCCGCCCGGGACGTGCGCCAGGCCGCCGAGGAGCTGGCCGCGAAGGCCGCGGACTCCGCCGTGCCGACCCGGATCGTCCGCGGCTACGACGCCGGCCTGGAGGCCGCGCTGGCCGACGCCCTGGACGCCGACAAGGACGCCGAGTTCAAGGAGTTCCTGAGCGGCCTGCGGCTGGTCAAGGACGAGTGGGAGATCGGCGAGCTGCGCGCCGCCTGCGACGCCACCGTCAAGGGCTTCACCGACGTGGTCCGCGAGCTGGGCCAGGCCGTCGCCACCTCGGAGCGCTGGATCGAGGGCACCTTCTGGCGCCGCGCCCGGGTCGAGGGCAACGACGTCGGCTACGGCACCATCGCCGCGGCCGGCCCGCACGCCACCACCCTGCACTGGGTGCGCAACGACGGCGACGTGCGCCCCGGCGAGCTGCTGCTGCTGGACGCGGGCGTGGAGACCAGCACCCTCTACACCGCCGACGTCACCCGCAGCCTGCCGATCAACGGCCGCTTCACCGAGCTGCAGCGCCGGATCTACGACGCCGTGTACGACGCCCAGGAGGCCGGCATCGCCGCGGTGAAGCCCGGCGCCCGCTTCCGCGACTTCCACGAGGCCTCGCAGCGGGTCCTCGCCGAGCGGCTGCTCGCCTGGGGCCTGCTGGACGCCTCGGTGTACGACGTCGAGAAGGTCCTGGAGCTCGGTCTCCAGCGCCGCTGGACCCTGCACGGCACCGGCCACATGCTCGGCCTGGACGTCCACGACTGCGCCCACTCGCGCCGCGAGGAGCACGTCGACGCGCTGCTGGTCCCGGGCATGGTGCTGACCGTCGAGCCGGGCCTGTACTTCCAGCAGGACGACCTGACCGTGCCGGAGGAGTACCGCGGCATCGGCGTCCGGATCGAGGACGACATCCTGGTCACCGCCGACGGCAACGAGAACCTCTCGGCCGGCCTGCCCCGCAGCTCCGAGGACGTCGAGGCCTGGATGGCCTCGCTCGCCTGAGCCGCGAAACGGTGAAGGGCCCGGCCTCCCGAGGTGGTTTCTAGTGGTCGTTGCAACACGTGGTCGGTTGTCTAGGCCGCGAGGAGTTTAGCCAGGCGCTCGGCTGGGGTTTCCCAGCCGAGCGTTTTGCGTGGGCGGCGGTTGAGCTGGTCGGCGACAGCGGCCAGGTGTTCGGGCGTGTGGACCGAGAGGTCGGTGTCCTTGGGGAAGTACTGCCGCAGCAGGCCGTTCGTGTTCTCGTTGGAACCGCGCTGCCAGGGGCTGGCCGGGTCGCAGAAGTAGACCGGCATGTCG